>JACMJD010000622.1 GCA_014380825.1 Phycisphaerae bacterium
GCGCGCCAGCGCGTCCGGCTTGTCAGCCTGCTCGGACACGCCGGCGTGCACGGACCGATCGGCCTATCGTCTGCGACTGCGACTACGCAATGAGAGCGCGATCGCTGCGAGTCCGATTGCCGCGACGGACGTCGGCTCCGGGACTGGACCGGTGTTCACCGTCACCATGTCGAATCGCCATGTTCCGGAAGCCGCGTAAGTGCTCGCGGTGTTCGACGCGACGTAATTCGTGCCCGCCGGATCGAATATGGAGACGATGCGGAACGCGAAGTTCGCGTTGTTCTCGACGGAATCGATCGCGCTCAGATCGATGAAGCGGTTGTTGAACCAGGTGTCGCCCGTTGCGCCGGCGAACACGCCGTTATCTGGCAAGCCCGTGGTGATGAAGTTCGTGCCGTCGATCGAATACTGGAACTGCTCGAATCGCGACGACGTGTTGCTGTGACGCAGGTCGTACGAGACGGAGATGTCGGTCTGGCCGGTGGTATTGACGGTGTACTGCGTGCCGCCGGTTCCGCTGCCGACGCCGGAGGCGGGATACGTGGTTGTCTGCCAGCCCGAATCGTCACCGGTTGCCGGATCGGTTGAGCCGCCGTTCGAGTCGCCGCTGCCGAACGCGGTGCCGTTCACGCCACCGATCGCGCTGGCGGTGCCTGATCCGATGGACGGCGTGGTGACGCCCGTGCCGGTTGCCGCATCCGGAACCGTGCTGTTGAAATTCCATTGCGTGACGATGGCTGCATTCGCGCTGGCGCTCATCGCTGCGACCGCTGCCAGAACGAGGAATCTTCCTTTAATCATGAACATTTTCTCCCGCCCGTGAACCGGGCCGAACTGCGTTTAGATGACGAACTTCCCATTAGCCGCGCGGCGAAGGGTAGGTGCGGAAGAATCGCGTTTGACGAAGATTGCTTTAGCGATTGGCAAAGATTTCTTTAGCGTGGCGCAAAGGAAAATCGAGCGTGCAACTATTTTGCCTGTCGCGCGGATTCGATGAACGCGTCCGCTTCGGCGATCCGTGCTGTTGTGCGCGGATCATTCCGAAGCGATTCCCATTCGCTCAGCATCACACCGAGGTAAGCCTTGGAACGCGCGCTGAGCTGGCTTACGAAATGCCGATCCTCGATCGGCAGACGGTGCGCGCATCCCAGTACTACTCCCATAATGGATGCGCGTTGCACGAGATCGGCGCGGTTCGCGATCGGCACATTCTCGAGTTCGGCGCCCCACGGCTCGAACAGCGTGAGAAGGTATGATCGGCCGGCCGTGTCGCAGGGTGCGTTGATGATGGGGTCCGGATCGCAATTCGCGGCGACCGCTTCGCGCACACGCTCCGACGGCGGACGAGAATCGCGCGGCCCGGCGTCGGCCCGCTCGGCGGCGGTTGGAACTTCCTGCTTCAGGTAAAGGATCACATCGTGATCGACATCGCGCAGCGGTCGGTCCATCAGGACCAGGACCTTGTCCAGCCCCTGCGAGCCCGCCGAACCGAGCCGCGTGCGAATTGCGACGTGCTTGATCGATCGACGGATGCCTACGCGGTCGGTCACGCGAAGAAGCCGGCCAAACTCCGACGAGCGCTTCGCGCTCTCCGCGATGGCGGCCGCCAGCGCATCGGCGCGATCCATCGCGGGCGTCAGGATTTCTTTGACTTCGCCTTTGCGATTGAGCACCGCGCGCCGGAGTTGATTGTTCGCCGTGTAACCCGCCAGCAGCTCTGCGTAGGAATTGTCCTTCGCCTTCAGCAACATCGCGATCGACGGTTCGTCGCTGAGCAGATCCGTGGCTGTCGCGGACGATTTCGCGGCCACGTTATAGGTGTCGACGACGAGTTCGCAAAGTTGCATCGCAGATGCATCGCTCAGCTCGATCTGGTTCTGCATCGCCGCCAATCGCAGCGAAACAAACGCTTGCAGCAGATCGATTTCGACCGGCAGTTTTACGGCGTCATCGAAATCCACCAGCCCGATCGACAGTTGCCCGAATCCGCTCGCGTACGTCCCGATGTTGCCCGCATGAACATCCGCGTGGCAGATCGTCTGATGCGCGGGATTGACGAACCAATCCGCGCATTCGCGCTTGGCCCAGATGAAGAACAGATCCTTGGCACCGCCCCAATACGATCGCGGCGTTGCACTGACCGCGCGGATCTTCATCGCGAAAGCGGCGGGATCATCTTTCGAAAGGTAAGGCGACCACGAGCGATCGAGCGTGTCGTATACCGCCTGCCCGCGCGCGGAGGCGCAACAAAACGCTGCGATCAGGATCGATAGCGAAAGTCGATGAATGGACCGCATGAAATGCAGTTAGATGGCCGGGACGCGCGGGTTCCAGATGATCTTGCCCGGCTGATTGTAATCGGTCGGCGCGCGAGGGGCTTTGTTCACTTCGTCAAACGTCAGAAATCCCACGTGCCCATCGGCGAACAGCAGGTAGCCGCCAGCGCGGTGACGGGTGGTGAAGCGTTCCCAGCTCGCTTTGGCGCGGCCAATTGACTTGCTATACGCGGGCTTCACTTCGCCCGGTGTCATCATCTTCTCGAGCATCAGCACGACTTCGCTAGATGGCCGAAGCTGGCTGTACTTGAATCGTTCGGTCGTCACCGTGATGAGTTTTGAGTTGAAGACGTAGCACATATACGTCTTGCGCTGATCGGCCGGCTGCGTCGCGGTGGGCAGGCCCCACATCATGAAGAAGCCGTTGGCGTCTACGGTTTCCTGTCCCGGCGTCGCCACCGCGCGGGGTGCGGACGGGCACACGAAAATGCTGTTGTCGCCCGTGTTCGGCAGCGGCTGCGTCTTGGCCTTATCGAACAACTGCATGTCGTAATAGCCCTTGCCATTCACCCGCGGCGGGACCGCGTTGAACCACAGGGCGGCGTCGCTCCAGATGCCGACGGGCTTGGATGATTTGTCGCCGTCGTCACCGTCTTTGGGCAACTGTCCCTTGTTCGAATCGGCGTACATCATGAAGCCCATGCCCCACTGACGCAGATTGTTCATGCACTGCGTCTGGCGCGCGGCCTCGCGCGCCTTGCCAAGCGTGGGCAGCAGCATGCTGATCAGGACCGCGATGATCCCGATGACAACCAGTAGTTCGACCAGGGTGAACGCGGCGCTGCGCCGTGCACGTGAGGCGACCGACATGAATTGGGCTCCTTCCCGTCACGACGGCCCGGGAATGACACTCTCGCTGGCAATTGTGAAGGTTGCGCGAAGATCAGGTCAACGTGATCCAAAGATCAGATAAAGATTCAGCGGGCGCGCCGACGGCGCTTCATCGCAGCCATGCCGGTCACGACGATTGACGCACCGATCCCCGGTTCCGGGACGCTGTTAAGGAAGCCAGCCGCGTATTGCTCGCCGAACTGGCTCAAGCGTTCCATCACTAACTGGAGCGACGGTGCGTCCATCCCGGCATCGCTGCGATCGCTGCCGTCCAAGTACGCCATCGCGCGGCGAAGCGTCCCACTTTGCGTGTTGAACGCCTGATCGATCAATGAGTAATCGTCGAAGTCGACGATGCCGTTGTAGTCGACATCGCCATTGAACCAACCGGTCCGGTTGTTGTTGAAGCCCGCGTCAACCCGGCTGTAATCGTCGAAGTCGACCAGGCCGTTGAAATCGGTGTCGCCGTAGTAGGTGAACTTCACCAGCGTATCGTTCGACCCGACGTTGTAGCCGTCGAAGTTCGTGCCGGCCACGCCGATGTACTCCGAGCCCTTGAGCACGCCCAGCGTCTTGTTCTTCGGGGTCGCATTTCGGGCGGCGGAGCTGGTGAGCCCGGTCTGATTCCACGCGCCGCCGTTGCGGGCGTTGCTGATCGCCGACTGGATCGTGGCGACCGACGTGTTCGTGGCGATCAGATCATTGTCGACCAGATCCATCGTAGCGCCGGCCGCGATCGACAGCGTGCCGACGCGCGACGTGCTGGCCGATGAACCGTCGACCGACAGCGCGAGCGTGCCGCTGGAAACACTCAGCAGCGGCGTGATCAATCGCGAGCCGGCGCCGAGCGTGTAAGTGCCGGTCCCGGTCTTCGTCGCCAGGAACTGCGCGGAAATCGTCCCGCCGCCGATGGTGTTGCCGCTCACGAGCGTCGCGCCACCGGTGCTGAACGCCTTGCCATTGAGGTCGAGCGTGCCGGCGAGCTGGTGAAGCGTCTCCATCGATGTGTGGTTCAGCAGGCGCGTGGTGACCGTGCTCGGCCCGCTGCGCTTGAGCACCAGACCGGAGAAATTGGCGATCTTTCCGCCGTTTCCGGTCGGATCGATTTGATAGACGATCGGCCCGCTCGCGGCCGTGTTGTCGAAACCGAGCGCGATTGGGGTAATGACTTCCGGCCCGTTGTTGATCGTCCCGCTCGCACCGGCCGGATCGGAGGCGGCCAGCGTCAGCACGCCGCCGCGCGAGATCGGCGAACCATCAACGCCTTGCGCCGGGCCGCCGGACGCGATGCCTGCGAAGCGCGACGGGCTCATGATCGTGTAGGTGTTGCCGAGCGTCTCGGGCGATTGGTCCGGGTTCAGGCCGAAAAATCCGCTGGTCGGAATCGCGCCGGAATAATCGGCGTTCATCGGCGCTTCGATGCGCAAGCCGCCGTTCCCCGAGCCGGCGACGACGAAATTCGTGTTGACGTTATCAACGGCGATGTCGGTCATGTAAGTCCGACCGTCCGCCCGGATCGTCGCCTCGGCTGCGCTGGTGCCGCGGCCAACGATCGGCTTGCCCTGGTTGCTCGAGCCGATGCGTTTATCGCCCGGCCCCGCCATTACGAGCGTCGCGCCGGCTTGCAGCGTGACGCTGTCGTTCGGATTGACGGCGGTGTCGGGCCCGCGCAGTGCGACGGCGGTGTTTCCGATGTTTCCCGTCGGCACGCCAGTCACGGTCGAAAGCGTTCCGTTGGCGGCGAAGAGCGTGAGCGTCGAGCCGCTGGTCACCAGCACCGGAATTCGGACGACC
>JACMJD010000623.1 GCA_014380825.1 Phycisphaerae bacterium
CTCCACCGGGCGAGCGCTGGGAAGATCGATCTTGTTGATCACTGGGATGATTTCCAGCCCGGCGTCGATGGCAGCGTATGCATTCGCGACCGTCTGCGCCTGCACGCCTTGTGTCGCATCGACGACCAGAATCGCCCCTTCGCACGCCTGCAACGCCTTCTGAACCTCGTAGTGAAAATCGACGTGGCCGGGGGTGTCGATGAAGTTCAGCATGAACTTCTCGCCCTTGTGTTCGTGGAAGACGGTTACAGCGCTGGCCTTGATCGTGATGCCGCGCTCGCGCTCCAAGTCCATGTCGTCCAGGATCTGCTCTTTGAATTCACGCTCGGTAATCGCCCCGGCGCGCATGAGCAGGCGGTCCGACAGCGTGCTTTTGCCGTGGTCGATGTGGGCGATGATGGAGAAGTTACGAATCTGCATGCGGGGACTGATTGCTTTCTTATTCGTGAAATCGGTGCCGAACGCGTCATGTTACGGCCACCAGCGCTCTGGGACAAACGGCCCTCGATCCGAGTGGGAAGGCAGGCACCTCGCCGACTCAAAACCGTGTTTTTTAACCGAAAACCGTTATTAGCTAGTGAATACAAACTTATGACGGGCTTCTAACTGCGGTCTTGCCGATGCGTGGATAGAGTCACGCCATCGACATTCTTCGAGGTGAACGAAGCCATGAAACGCAGCAACTCAATCTCGTGGATCGAAATCCTGCTGGTCGACCTGGCGCTGATCCTGGCGATCGGCGCGATGGGGGCAAGCAAGCGGGCCGAAACGCTTGAAGACGTTCAGCAACGGACGGTCGCTTCAAATTCGGCCGCAACGATGCTGGCGAGCCGCTAGTCGCGGACACTCGGCTCAGCCCCTGTTCCACAGCTTGCCGCCGTATTCAGCGCTGGCGCCGAGTTGCTCTTCGATTCGCAGGAGTTGGTTGTACTTGGCGACGCGATCGGACCGCGCCGGTGCGCCCGTTTTGATTTGGCCGCAGTTGGTGGCGACCGCGATGTCGGCGATTGTCGTGTCTTCGGTTTCGCCCGAACGATGCGAGAGGACGGCCGTGTAGCCGTTCCGCATCGCCAGGTTTACGGCGGCGAAGGTTTCTCTGAGCGTGCCGATCTGATTGACCTTCACGAGGATGCTGTTAGCGGTGCCGGTCTTGATTCCTTTTTCGAGGAACTTCACGTTGGTGACGAACAGGTCGTCGCCGACGAGCTGAACTTTCTTGCCGAGGCGATCGGTGAGTTTCTTCCAGCCATCCCAGTCGTTTTCGGCCAAGCCGTCTTCAAGGCTGCGGATGGGGTATTTCTCGCACCACTTGGCCCAGTAGTCGACCATCGCTTCAGGCTTGAGGATTTTGTCGGGGTTGGATTTGAAGAACTTGTAGCCTTTGGCTTTGGGGTCCCAGAGTTCGCTTGCTGCGGGGTCTAGCGCGATGAAGATTTGTTTGCCCATCTCGTACCCGGCCGCTGAAGCGGCCTCGCCAATAAGCTTGAGCGCGTCTTCGTTATCTTTCAGGTCTGGCGCGAAGCCGCCTTCGTCGCCTACGGCGGTGCTGAGTTTGGCTTTCGATAAAACCTTTTTGAGCGAGTGATAGATCTCGATGCCGGCGCGCAGCGCTTCGCTGAAGGTGTCGAAGCCCCAGGGTTGGATCATGAACTCCTGGAAGTCGACGTTGTTGTCCGCGTGTTTGCCGCCGTTGAGGATGTTCATCATCGGCACCGGCAGCGTGTGGGCGGCGGTGCCACCGAGATAGCGATACAGCGGCAGGCCGCTCGCCTCGGCGGCGGCTTTGGCGAGCGCCAGGCTCACGCCAAGAATCGCGTTCGCGCCGAGCTTGGCTTTGTTTGGCGTGCCGTCCATCTCGATCATCAGATGATCGATCGCTTGCTGATCGCGCGGGTCCAGGCCGATCAGCTCGGGCGCGATCTTCGTATTCACGTTGTCGACGGCTTTGCTCACGCCCTTGCCGAGCCACTTTTTCTTGTCGTCATCGCGCAGCTCGACCGCTTCGTGTTCGCCGGTGCTCGCGCCGCTGGGCACGGCCGCCCGTCCGAGCGTGCCGTCTTCGAGCATCACGTCGACTTCAACCGTCGGATTCCCGCGCGAATCGATCACCTGACGAGCCGTCACGAATTCAATGTTCATTGGCATGCCGGGCAGTCTATGCGCGGAGAATTGCGCGTCAAAGCGATCGAAATTCGCTGGATTCGGAAAGCGAAAAATTTTCGCTGGAATTGTGAAACCGATCTCCGGCGAGGTCGTCTCTCATTGTGACAGTAGAAGCCCAATAGCCCTGAGAGTTTTGAACGTAGAGCATTTTCTCCCCTCCGATTCGCCGAGCAGCGACATCCCGCGATGACGCTGCTCGGCGAGTTTTTTTTGCGGGAGATTTCCAATCGACGAAAGGCTCGGGGTGTACCCAAACATGACGTGAGCGCCCATGTAATCAGTGTCAGAAGGAAGGCGTCGTAAGTGGCGTTTTCCGATTAAAGTGCCCAGTTTCCCCGTCTCACCCGGCCGACGCGTGTCGGCCGGGTATTTTTTTGCCCGGACCGTGGTTGGGGTCGACAAGCCAGCGGGCGCGGGTAAACTGAAGTTCCCAACTGGTTTCAGCGAAAATTTTCGCGAAACCGTTGCGGGTAGCCGTCGTCTACTATTGTGCGAGCCTTACAGTGGTGGAGGGAAAGCGTGTCTGAAGAGAGTGGGAGCTGCATAACGTATCGAACTGGCCAGGCTCTGCTGGAAGAGTTTGAGCAAACGGGCGCGGAAAACGCGTTCGAGGAGATCGTACGTCTCTACGCCGGCATGGTTTACAGCGTTTGCCACCAAGTCACCAAGAACGGCCACGATGCGGAAGACTCCGCCCAGGCGACGTTCCTCGCTCTCGCAACCCAAGTCAAGACCGGCAAGCAGGTGAAGTATCTCGGCCCGTGGCTGCGGCAGGTCGCCAAGCGCACGGCGTTGGATCTTCGCAAGAGCCGCAAGCGCCGCGAGAAGCGCGAAGAGAACCACAGCCGCGATTTCGGCAAAGATCGTTTCGACGGCAACGCCGGCGAAGCGAAGGTGGAATCCGACGATTACAAAACCGTCTTACACGACGAGATCAACCGCCTGCCGGCACGCTATCGCCTGCCGCTGGTGATGCATTACTTTGGTGGACTGCCGCCGGAACAGACCGCGCTTGAGTTGAATTGCAAGCCCAAGACGCTGGCGGTTCGCCTGCACCGCGGTCGCAAAATGCTTCAGCAGAGCCTCACCCGCCGCGGAATTTTCGTCGGCGGTGAAATGCTCGGCATCGCGTCGCCGCTGTTCATGTATCACATGATGGGCGGGCACCTCGCCCACTCCACGGCGCACGCCGCCGCCGGAATCACCGCGGGCTTCGATATCACCGCCATCGTCTCGACGCGCGTCATGTCGCTGCTGAAGAGCAGCGCGAAGGTGGCGCTGTTCGCGAAGATTAAATTCCTGTCGGTTATCCTGGTCATGCTGACGACGATGTTCGCTGGAAGCGTCAAAGCGGTTCAGACGATTTCCGCGCACAATCTCGCGCTGCCACGGATGAACTTCGATATCACGCAGTGGCTAAAGCCAATGCTGCGATCGTTGCTGTCTGATCGAGAGGTCATCGCCCAAGCCGCGCCGGCCCCCGCCGCGACGAGTGCGGATCGACCGACGTTCGCGCCGGCAAATCACAGCGGCGGAATCGCGCTCACCTCATCCAGCAGCAGCCGATTCGTCAGCGATATTTCGCTCTCGACGATGCGGGCCGCACATCGAGCAAGCAACGTGATGCTGACGTCTTACGAGCCACTCGCATCATCCGCGCCGCGCATTGATCCGATGTCGATGCCGGCAAGACTGGTCGAGCCGGTTGATTTCGCGGCGAGTGATCTGACCGACATGAACGACGGCACCGTCCAGCTTCGCTACGCCACCGCACCAACCACCGGCCCGTCGACGAACGGCCTGGGATCCATCGCGATGGATAACGTGGAGCAGGCGAACGAATCGGTATGGGTCATCGGCAGCGACGGTGCCGCGACGCTCGTCCGCCGGGCCAACGTTGGCGTAACGCCGACACCCGAGCCAATGTCGATCGCCACGCTGCTGATCGCCGGCGGTTTCCTGCTCCGCCGCAAGCCCGCCAATCGCAATTAATCCGCAAGAAAAACTTTGCCACGAAGGCACGACGAGCTCACAAAGATTCAAAAAGCATTCAATAGTGTTTTTTTCGTGCGACTTCGTGAACACTTCGTGCCTTTGTGGCCAATCTGTTAGAATTGCCGAGTTGCGACATGCCCACGCGCGACTTCGTCATCCTCTACGTCAACGGCCAGCGCCACGAAATCCGCGGCGAGCGCGCATTCAAATCGCTCAGCGATTTCCTGCGATACGATCTGAGCCTGATTGGGACGAAAGTCGTGTGCGCCGAAGGCGACTGCGGATCGTGCTCAATCATGCTTGGCCGCTCGGACGGAACGCAAATCAAGTACGAAACCGTCTGCTCGTGCATCCAGTTTTTGTATCAGCTCGATTGCACGCACATCCTGACGATTGAGGGCCTGAAATACGACGGCGCGCTGAACCCGATCCAGGAAGCGATGGTGGCGTGCCAAGGAACGCAGTGCGGGTTCTGCACGCCTGGGTTTGTGGTGTCGCTGTGTGCGATGTTCGATAAGCGAACAACTTCGCCGGCGCCTGAAGAGGTCCAGGCCGCGTGCATCGGCAACTTGTGTCGATGCACCGGATACGAGTCGATCGTGCGAGCTGGAACGAGTATTGATCCGTCGAAGGTGCGTTCGCTGCGGCAGCTCTATCCGCCGGAGAAGTTCGTCGCAGAACTGCGCGAGCGGTCGACGGATTCAGTGTTGGTCGAATCAAGCGATCGAAAGCTCTACAAGCCGACGACAGTCGCAGATGCAGGGGGATTCCGGGCCGCGAATCCCGGCTGCACAATTGTCGCGGGCGCAACGGACATCGGCGTGCAGGTCAATAAGAACCTGCGCGATCCCAAACTGGTGTTGGCACTGTCGGGGCTGGATGACCTTCGCCGAGTCGAACAGATCGACCAGACGATCGTGGCCGGCGCGCTCGCGTCGATCACGCAACTCGAAACAATTTCCCGAACCGCGCTGCCCGAATACGCGGCCATGCTGAAGTATTTCGGCTCCAGCCCGATCCGCAATGCCGGAACGATCGGCGGGAACATCGCAAACGGTTCGCCGATCGGGGATTCGATGCCGGCCCTCTTCGTTCTCAACGCCGAAGTCGAGCTGACGGGAACGAACGGCGTGCGGCGAGTGAACATGAACGATTTCTACAAGAGCTATCGCACGACGGTCGCCACGCCGGATGAGCTGATCACGCGCGTGTTCATCCCGCTGCCCGCGCCTGACGAGATCTTCAAGCTCTACAAGATCAGCCGGCGAAAGGATCTGGACATCAGCGCATTCACCGCCGCAATCTGGATGAAGCGAAATGGCGGCGAAGTCATCAGCGATGTGCGCATCGCCTTCGGCGGCGTCGGACCGGTGATCTTGCGATTGAAGAAGACGGAAGAATATTTGAGAGGCAATGCGCTCACGGCCGAGAGCGTGCGGGAAGCCGGACGAATCGCGCGCACCGAGATTACGCCCATCACCGACGTGCGCGGTTCGGCGGAGTATCGATCGCAACTGGGCGAGAACATCTTGCGGAAGTTTTACGTGGAACTGTCTGAAGTCGGATCGAACGGAAATGGAAATGGAACCGCAGATGCACACAGATGAACGCAGATTGATTGCTGCAACGTCATCCAGAGCGGTACTCCGCGAAGGATCTAGCCCGACGCGTGAAGCCAGATCCTTCGCGAGTACGCTCTGGATGACACGCTTATTCCAAATCTGCGTTCATCTGCGTTCGTCTGCGGCTCAATAACTATGCCTTCTATCGGCAAAGACATCCCGCACGATTCCGCCCGCGGTCATGTGACTGGCGAGTCGATCTTTATCGATGACATGCCGTTCGCGCGAAATGAAGTGATCGGCGACTTTGTCGGATCACCCTTGGCGCATGGGAAGCTGAAATCGATCGATGTCGGCGGCGCGCGAGACGTTCCGGGCATCATCGCGATCTTCACCGCCAAAGACGTTTCCGGTCACAATCACTTCGGTCCGGTCATCAAAGACGAGACGCTGCTGCTGGAAGACGAGGCGACGTATCTTGGCCAACCCGCGGTGCTGATCGCCGGAATGTCACGCGACGCGATTCGCACGGCCAAGAAGCTGATCAAGATCGAGATGGATCCGCTGCCGCCGATCTTCAGCATCGACGACGCGATCGCAGCGAAACAGTTCCTCGGCCCGAAACGCACAATCGCCCGCGGCAATGCTCGCGCGGCCCTCGACAAATCTGATCACGTCCTCGAAGGCTCGTTCGAAGTTGGCGGACAGGAGCAGTTTTATCTGGAGAACCAGGCGGCCATCGCGTATCCGGGCGAGAACGGGCAGATGATCGTTCATTCGTCCACGCAGCATCCGACTGAAGTGCAGTCGATCATCGCGGAAGTCATCGGCGTGCCCTTCAATCATGTGACCGTCATCTGCAAGCGCATGGGCGGCGCATTCGGCGGAAAGGAAACGCAGGCCGCCGGCCCCGCTGCGATGGCAGCGATGGTCGCAGCCCTGACGCGCCGGCCGGCACGAATCGTCTACAACAAAGACGACGACATGCGCGTGACCGGAAAGCGGCACCCGTTTAAGTGCTGGTACAAAGTCGGCTTCAGTAGCGACGGTCGAATCACGGCGCTGGCGATCGATCATTTCTCGAACGGTGGATGCTCGGTCGATCTTTCGTTCGCAGTGCTCGAACGCGCGATGCTGCACACGGACAACGCGTATTTCCTGAGCGACTGCGAGATCACCGGCCAGGTCTGCAAGACGAATCTGCCGAGCAACACCGCTTTCCGCGGCTTCGGCGGGCCGCAAGGTGTGGCGGCGATCGAGAACATCATCGAATCGATTGCGCATCATCTGAAGATCGATTCGCTTGAAGTGCGTCGACGAAATCTTTACGGCATCGAGTCGCGCAACGTCACGCCATACGGGCAGGTGATCAAAAACAACATGTTGCCGCGGATTTTTGAGGAGCTGCCGCGCACGGCCGATTATGAAAAGCGTCGGCGTGAAATCGA
>JACMJD010000056.1 GCA_014380825.1 Phycisphaerae bacterium
ACGGGAATCGCGCGCAGTTTCATGCAGGCTGAAGCCTGCACGCCGGTTCAGAACTCAGTTGCTCTTCCGCTTTTCCAGAATCTCGATCACCTTCCGCTCGCGCGCGACCGTCGGTGCATCATTCGCTTTGTCCGCGAACTCCGCGAGCAGCTTGTGGGCGCCAAGATCGTAAGGATCGATGAACACCGCCTGCATCGCCATTGCTTGCGCTTCGGGCAGATTGTTCATGTCTCGATAAATTCCGGCAATTCGCTTTGCATAGCGGTTGTCCTTCAGCTCGACATCGTGCAGCGCCTTCAGGTGCGCGATCGCCTTGACCTTGTCGTTCACTTCCTTCGACAGATACAGCCCGGCCAGCCGCTGGTGCGGCAGCGCATCCACCGGGCGGATCGTGATGATCTCTTCCCATACGGCCACCGCGTCGGCATATTTCTTGGCTTTGATCAGATCTTCGCCGCGCTTGCGGAGTTCTTCGTATTTCTTGCTCGTGCCTTCGTCGTAACCCCAACTCGCGACCTGAGCCCGGCACCACTTGAAGAAGTCCTGCGTGAACTCGGTCGGGCTGCGCTGAAGCACTTCGGGGAAAACTTCCTCCGTCGATTTGCCGGCGCGGAAACCATCCAGCATTTTCAGGATCGCGTCGTGCCCGTATTTCTCTTCGATGTACGAGCAGATCCAGAACGACTGCGCGTAGGCAAGCTGACGATCGATCGGCCGGCGCGGACGGACGAAGCCCCAAGTGAGGTTCTCAAGTGTGAACAGCTCATCCTTCGTCACCGCGCGATACAGCATCGGCACCCAATCCCACCGCAGCGGCGAATGCTCCTGATAGACGGCCAGCCCTTCGGTCATCCAGTGCGGGATGCGATTGTCGGTGGCCGCCAACGTGACCGTGTGCGTGTATTCGTGACGAAGCACCTGCGCCCAGTTGAACGGCCCGAACGTGGCCTCGCCCTTGCGCGGACTCACCAGCGCGATCACGCGGCCAGTGCTCGCGCCGACCGTGCCGATCCACGGCGAGCCGGTCGTGCGCACGCTGAACGCATCGTGCGTCGGGAACACTTCAATCATCGTCTTCTGCGCCGGCGTGGTCTTGTAATCGGCCGCGACAGCGGCGTGGATGCTTTCGAGATAATCGCTGAAATATTCCGGAATCACCGGATCTTCCTTCGAGTCATACATCACGATGAAGTGGGCCGTTTCCTTGCGCGCGAACTTGGCAAGGTCTTCGAGCAATCGCAGGTAGTTCGTCGTACGCAGGTTATACGGATCGAGATTGTGTGCCGCATCGAGCGTGGCCTGCGCCAGATCTTCATCGCCGCTCTGCGTGTAGAGCAAGCCGAGGCTGTTGCGCGGCTCGGTCCACCACGGCGCCCGCTCGATCGCGACCTGATACATCTTCGCTGCGCGCGGATACTGCCGCATCGCGCCGAGCTGCTCGGCCACGTCGTAGTACGCGGTCGCGTTATCGTGACCGACATCCAGCTCATCGACGCGCTGCAACAGCTCGGCCGTCTTCTCGTCCTTCAACTGAAGCGCGTAGGCCGCCGCGAGCACGCCGATCGCTTCGATGTGATCGGGTTGTCTTGTCAGCACGCGCTCCAGCGGCTTGATCGCATCGGCCGGGCGACGCTGTGCCAGAAAGTTTCGCGCTTCCAAGACGTCAGCAATGCTCGACGTCGGATCGATCCGGCGAATCGCCAGGATCGTTTCATCGCAGGCATCAAACTTGAACCCACTCAGCGTGATCTGCCCGTACAACTCGAGCGATCGCACATCGTTCGGATTCTTTTCTTCAACGGCCTGGAGTTCTTCGACAGCGCCGTCGGTGTTGTCATGCGACAGCGCAAACTCCGCCGCCGCCACGTGGGCGGGCCAGTAGTCGCGATCGATCACGTCGTAGGCGCGGACGAACGTATTGTAGATCGCATCGTGCAGCTCGGGCTTTTGCTTGTACGCGCTGGTCATCGACGCCCAGCGATCGGCGGCGCGACCGATGAAGACGACGTCTTCGGCGCTTTCGAACGCGACTTCCTGATCTTTCTGCCAGCGGATGAACGGCGCGTTCTCGCCTTGCACGAACCACGTGTACGCGCCGAGAGCGGCAGTCATGTCGCCCGTGCGCTCCAGAATGCGCGCGAGATGATATCGCGTCGGGATCGAATCCGTATGTTTCTCGAGATTCGCCCGCAGCATGGCGATCGCGTCCGTGTGCTTGCCGGTGTCGGACAGAATGCACGCCAACAAAACTTGGACGCGCGACTCGTCTTTCAGTTTTGCATCGGAAAGAATTTCGATCGCCTCAGGTGTGCGACCGATCACGGCGAGAGAACGAGCTTTGATCAGCGCGACCTCGGTCGCGTCGGCATCCTTCAATTCCCACAGCGTCATCAACGACCGCTTGTATCGGCCGGTGAACGATTCGAGCCGCGCCTTGTCCAGCGGCTTGAAATACGTCGGATGCTTCAGCGCCGGCAGATCTTCCGGCAGCAACGGATTGAGCCATTTACGCGGCAGCGATTCGCTCTTGAAATCGGCGGACGCCGACGCGCTGAAAAGCAGAACGATCGACCCAATCAAGAAACGCTGAGCACGCATGGCCAGATTATAGTTCAGGAGGAATTGAGTTGTTCACACGTCAGCACGAAATCTGCGGAAGGGTGGGGTGAGAAAAATACGAGGCTTTGCGGGTTCAGATATTCCGTGAGCACGTCACCGGCAATTTCGATCGAGCCGGTCGAAGGATATTCCACGTTTGGCGCGGCCGTGGCGTTCCCTTCTTCAATCGGCTTCGGCGAGCGAAACACCCACACCCGGTCCGCCTGTGAACGCCCAAACATATACCGCGCGAGTGTCGGGCCCGGCTCGACCAGCAGGTGCGTGACCGATCGGCGATGCAGATCGCTCAGCACATCGGCGAAGGAGAAGTGCGAATCATGATTGGGCAGCACAACCACTTCGACGCCGGAGTCGCGCAATTGTTTCGCGTTCTCGAAACTCGCCGATTCGGAGCAGTACACGACGACCGGATGCTCGCGGGCCGACGTGACCAGTTTGCTCGTCAGCGGAATGTTGAGCGTGTTCGACAACACGACTCGAAGCAGCGGCCGGCTTCCTTCCACGCCCCGCGCCGTCAGCAGCGGATCGTCCGCGAGCACCGTGTTCGTGCCGACGGCGATCGCATCGCATCGCGCGCGAAGCTGATGCACGACGCGATCCGATGCATCACTCGTGATCCGCACGCGCCGACCCATCGCGCCGGCGACTTTGCCGTTGCTCGACTCGGCCCATTTCATCGTGACGTACGGCTGCCGCTGAATGACTCGCTTGATGAACGGCGCGATGAGCTGCTTCGCCTCCGCTTCCAGTTCAGGCGTCGCGCGATCGACGATGATCCCAGCACCGCGCAGCATCGCGACACCTTTGCCATCGACATCGGGGTTCGGATCAAGACATCCCACGACAACCCGCGCGATCTTCGCTTCGATCAATCGCGGTGCGCACGGCGGCGTTTTCTTGTTGGCGTGACAACACGGTTCGAGCGACGCGAAAGCCGTGGCGCCATTCGGAGATTCGATGCAACTCGCAAGCGCCCGCGGTTCCGCGTGCGGTCCACCAAATGGCGCGGTGAATCCTTCACCAATCACGCGGTCGCTCTTCACGATCACGCAACCGACGCTAGGATTCGGCTCGGTCGAGCCGCGCCCGTTGATCGCAAGTCGCATCGCGTGGCGCAGGAGATATTGGTCGCGATCGTTCATCGAATGATGAGTTATACGAGTCGCACCCGCGCGCGTGTAGCCCCGCAGCTTGCTGCGGGTTCTTTCCGGGTGTCGAACAGAAAGAACCCGCAGCAAGCTGCGGGGCTACACGAGAGCGAAGAGAAACGGGGCCTCTCGTGCTACTATCGGAACCGAATGCTCCTCACCGGACGAAATCTCGCCAAGTCGTACGGATCGCGCCTGCTGTTTGCCGGCATCACGCTGGGGTTGAACGAAGGCGAGCGCATCGGACTGATCGGCGCGAACGGATCGGGCAAGTCGACGCTGCTCCGCATCTTCGCGGGGCTCGAACAAGCGGACGAGGGCGAGCTGATCACCAAGCGACAGCTTCGCGCCGGTTACGTGCCTCAGGAAGATTCGTTCGATGAATCGCAGACCTGCGTCGACTTGGTGGCCAGCGAGATCGATTCGCACTTCGACGATCACGAGCGGCATCTGCGCGCGACGGTGTTGCTCGATCGGGCCGGGTTCAAGGATGTGAGTCAACCTGTGGCCGCGCTGTCAGGCGGGTGGCGGAAGCGGTTGGCGGTTGTGCGGGCGCTGGCGCGCGAGCCAGAGCTGTTGCTCATGGATGAGCCGACGAATCATCTCGATGTCGAAGGCATCGAGTGGCTGGAAAAGTTGATCGCGGCCGCGCCGTTTGCGACGCTGATCGTCAGCCACGATCGGCGCTTTCTCGAATCGATGGCCAACCGAATCATCGAGCTGTCGCGCTCGTATCCGGATGGATTTCTCAGTCACAGCGGAACGTACAGCGAATTCCTGGAGAAGCGCGAAGAGTTTCTTTCGGCTCAGCAAGGTCGCGAGCGGGCGCTGGCGAGCGGTGTGCGGCGGGAGATCGAATGGTTGAAGCGCAAGGCGAAAGCGCGCACGACCAAGTCTAAGAGTCGCATCGAACGCGCGGACGGGATGATGTCGGAGCTGGCAGACCTGCGCGATCGGAACACGCAGCAGGGCACGGCGAAGATCGATTTCTCCGAATCTGGCCGCAAAACGCGGAAGCTGATCGAGCTGAAGCGCGTCGCCAAATCGCTGGGCGGGCGCGAGCTGTTTCGCGATGTCAGCTTCACGCTCGCGCCCGGCACAAAGCTCGGCCTGCTCGGTCCGAACGGCAGCGGGAAGTCAACCCTGATCCGGTTGCTCGCGGGTGAACCGGAGCCGGATTCCGGCGAGATCTTCCGCGCCGATCAGCTTCGCATCGTCGTGTTCGACCAGCATCGCGAGCAACTCGATCAGGATCAGATCCTGCGGCGAGCGCTGTCACCGTCCGGCGATTCGATCGTGTTCGCCGGCAACGCGATGCACATCAGCGCCTGGGCCAGGCGGTTCCTGTTCCGCCCCGATCAGCTCGATCTCCCCGTCCGTGAACTCTCCGGCGGCGAGCAGGCGCGCGTGCTCATCGCGAGACTCATGCAACACCCGGCCGACGTGCTGATTCTGGACGAGCCCACGAACGACTTGGATCTGGCCACGCTTGAAGTACTGGAGGAACGTCTCGAAGAATTCAGCGGCGCGCTCGTGCTCGTCACGCACGATCGATACCTGCTGGATTTCGTGTCGACAGAAATCCTCGCGCTGGATGGAAAGGGCGGCGCGAACATCTACGCCGATCTCTCCCAATGGGAGAACGCGCGGGCGGCCGCGAGCGAAGCGGAAACTGCAGCGACGAAGAAGCCGAAGCAAGCGGCGCGCGCAGAGCCATCGCCGCAGGCAAAGAAGCGTCTTACATGGAACGAGCAGCGTGAGCTGGAAGGGATGGAGGACGCAATCCATCGCACTGAAGCGGAGGTCGAATCGCTGCACGCAACCGTTGCCGATCCAGCGGTGCTGGCGGATCACAAACGGGCACACGAAGCTTTTGAGAAACTCGCAAACGCTCAACACGAAGTCGAGCGCCTGTATGCGCGATGGGCAGAGTTGGATGCGAAGAAATGAATCTTCGTGTAGCCCCGCCGCTTGCGGCGGGTTTCGTTTTCCGCAATTCAGACAGAAGAACCCGCCGCAAGCGACGGGGCTACACGGGCTACACGGGGTCTTGAATTCCGGTTGCGCGCGAGTCGTCCGTCGCACTCGAGTTTTCCGCAGGCTTGTGAAAGAAGCTGTACACGATCATCAGAAAAACGCCCGTGCACAGCAGCATGTCGGCGACGTTGAAGATGTACGGAAACACCTGTCGATCTGACGGCGGGTAATTCAACAGCGGCAGTTGCCACGTGCCGGAAAATCGCTGGCCGGGCAGAGCGTGGATCATGTCGCGGACGTGGCCGAAGGCGATGCGGTCGTACAGATTGCCCAGCACGCCGGCGAGCAGCATGCCCAGCAGAATGTGGTAACCGATTTGTCGTCGTTCGCTGGAGGCGAACAGCCAGGAGAGAAAGCCGATCGCCAGGATCGACACGCCAACGAACAGCCAGCGCTGGCCCTGGCCGAGGCCGAAGACGGCGCCTTGGTTCACGGTGGTTTCGAAGTGCAGCCAGCCGGGGATAAACTGGTACGCTTCGGAGTTCATCTCGAGCTTCCGAAACGCCCAGACTTTGGTGAGCAGATCGGCGGCGAGTCCCAGCGCGCACGTGCCGACGAACGCGATCAATGCGGGCGGCGAACGGAAGTTGTCCAGATGCGGTCGACTCATCGAAGCGACAGATCATACGGCTGTCGTGCGGTTCGTCTACCGCGCGCGATCATTCTGAGCGCAAGCGAAGAATCTCGGGCGACGAAGTGGTTTCGCGTCCCGAGATTCTTCACTGCGTTCAGAATGACAAGCGGTCGAGTCGAACGATTACTTCGACGTTCGTCGAGCACGTCGTGCGAGCAATGCGATCGCGCCGATCGCCAGCGCCGACATGGTCGTCGGTTCCGGCACGCTGGCGATGAAGATGCCTGTGCCCCATTCAACCGCCCGGTTGCCTTGCGGATACAGGCCGGTGGTGAAGGCGATCTGGTTCGAATCGTTCAGCGCGATACCGCCGGAGAACGTGGGCGGGGTCGCGGTTTCCTGGCCGAGTTGGGCGATGCCCAGGTCGGTGTTGATCGTGTCGGCCTCGCCGATGACGCGGGTCAGGCCGCCAAGTCCGTCGCCGATGAAGATCGCGTCATCGCCGTCTTCTTCTTTTCCGCGGAACGCGACCAATCCCGCCGAGTTAACCGACGGCGCGAATCCGTCGACGGCGCTGACAAGCGGGCTCGCTGCGTTGGCGATCAGCCGCGTCGTCGTCCCGTCGGAGATCACGACCTGTTGCTGTCCGCTGATCGTCGCGACGAATGCGACGAAGCCGCTGGCGTTCATGGCCACGCCATTGAAGAAGGAAGAGATCGTGCCGGCGACGCCCGGAAGCGTGCCGCCTTCGGTGGCGATCAGCGTGCTGGTGCCGTCGGGGTCGAACCGGCGGATCTGATCGTTGCCGGTCGATGGTTGCGTGTCGTTGAACACGCGGCTGGCGATCTGCCCGTTGTCGCTGGGCGCCGCCGTCGCGAGAAACGAAAACGACCCGGCCGATTGCGTCACGTAGGTCTGCGCGGGACCCGGCGACGTGAACCGGCGATGCCCGACGACGCCGCCGATGCTCGAGCGCGCCGAGATGCTGTTGTCCGGCAGTACGCGATAGCCGCTGCCGCTGGTTCCCGCCGCGGCGCCGACAAACGTTAGCCCGGGCGCCTGAAGGCGATCGCGGAAGTAGAAGCCGTCCTGCGATGAAAAACTTTGCGAGGTGATGATGCGACCCGTGTCGCCGAGGTTCACGTCGGACAGCGATTGCACGTCGATATTGCCAAGCTCGGCAACCACGCTGCCCGTACCGTTGCCGGGGCCATACCACACACCTTGATGATCCGTCGTGCCGATCGTGCTGATCTTGCTGGACACTTCGCCGAGATTGTTCATCGAGACGGTCGTGGAATTGAAGGTCGTGCCATGAGGCACGTTGAATGACGGGCCCGGGTTCGCCGCGAGGTTGCCGCGCACCTGAAGCTGCAATGTGTAATCCGTCGCCAACGGAACGGCGGCGAAGGAGGTGGAGCAAATCGAAACCGCAGCGATGGCGGCCGCAGTCAAAGTAGAACAACGGTCCGCTCGAGAAATCACGCGCATGAAGATTCTCCTCTCGGGAGTGATGGAACAACTTCGCAGCGAAATCGGGGAGCCCATCGACGCAGAACGCGTGATGCAAACTCCATAGCCGGGCTCAGTCTAACTCGATGCGCGCTGAATTCCAGAGCAATCTACAAAAGCGCAATGAAGTACAAATCGCTCGGTAAACGTGAAGTGATCGTGAGATTTGGTGTTCTGTAAATTTGAGCGACGAATCAGCGGCGGAGCATCCCGCGTTCCATCATGCGGGCGTGTTCGATGGAAAAGCGCGCCCAGGGTTGGGCCTCGAGCCGCGCTTTGCTGATCGGCTTGCCGGTGCCTTCGCAGATCCCGAATCGGCCGTCCTGGATTTTGGCGAGGGCGCTGTTGATTTCGCGCAGAAGCTGGCGGTCTTTTTCGACCAGGCCGAGCGTGAACTCCTGCTCGTAGTTATCGGTGCCCATGTCGGCCATGTGAAGCGGCAAGTTGGAGAGGTTGGAGCCTTGTGCACTGCGAAGCGCTTCGCGTTCCATCGAGCTCATGTCGCCGACCAGCTCGCGGCGCTTGCTTAGCAAAAGCAGGCGGAACTCTTCCAGCTCCCTGGGCGTGAAGCCGGCGAGATTCTTCTTCGGCTTGCCGTCGGTCGTCACCGGAACCGGAGGAGGCGGCGGAGGCTGCTGAGCCGGTTGCGCGGGCGCGGCCAATCGCGCCGCCTTGGCGGCGGCGGCTTTCGCGCTCTTGGCTGTCTTGCTGTTCGCCTTAGCGTTCGGATCGACGACAACGGGGCGAAGCGTGATTCGCACGACGCCGGGTCGCGCCAGCTC
>JACMJD010000624.1 GCA_014380825.1 Phycisphaerae bacterium
AAGCCTTCAGCCGCGCGCGCGTCGTGACGTACCAGCAGCTTGGCCAGCAAAACCGCACCGAATGAGGCGGCATCGCAATCCCCGAAGACACCGCGAACGGCCGGCAAATGGTGCTTGGGCGTCTGCTTCGGAAACATCGCGACGAACTGAAATTCTTTCGCTCCGTCGCGCACCAAACCGGACTTGCCGCCGAGCTGGATTCGACGTTTGCGGAATTCGAACGCAGCGGAAGAACTGTTCTGGATCTGAAGGAGCTCCAAGAGTCACTTGACGGCCCCGACACGAGCCTTCGACTTAAAGTCCACGACCTTCATCTGCTCTACACGAAGTACACAGCATACCTCGGTCAGGAGCGACTCGATCCGCACCTGCGATTGCAGCAGGTTCTCAAATGCATTGGCAGGGCCAATTCGCTTCGCGGCGCGACGGTGTATGTCGACAGCTTCTACGAGTTCACCGACTACGAGCGAAAGTTCCTGGCCGCCCTCGCAAAATCTGCGGCGAGCGTCGACATCACACTGACGCTCGATCCGAACAGCTCAGTGCTGACAGATCCTCATCTGAATTGCGATGCGTTGGGAATGTTTCACCTGACTGAAGAATCCTATCGCCGGTTGTGGCTGGCGATGAATGAAGTCGGCGCGGAGATCGAGCCGACCGTCACGCTACGAACCGTGAAACGATTCGCGTCCAAGCCGATCGCGCATCTGGAAGCATGTCTGTTCTCGCATCATCCGAAGCCATCGGAAGCATGCGAAGGAATCGAGCTGATCGAAACCCCCAATCGCCGCTCGGAAGTAGATGCGGCCGCACGACAGATTCAACAACTTGTCGCGGGCAACATGCGTCTGCGCGACATCGCCGTGCTCGTGCGCGACATGGATGCGTATCACGAGCTGATCGACGCGAGCTTTCGCGAGCACGGCCTGCCGTGGTTCGTCGATCGCCGCCGCAGTGCGGCCCATCATCCGCTGATCCAGTTCACGCGTGTGCTGCCGATCATCGCGATGCGCGATTTCGATCACGACGCGATGATGACCCTGCTGAAGTGCGGACTCGTGCCGCTCACATCGTTCGATGATGCCTCGTCGACGCTCGACCTTGCGGACGCGCTGGAAAACTACGTGCTCACGCATCGAATCCGAGGCGCCGCGTGGATCGATGAGAAACCGTGGAGCTTTCGCGATCGCACGCTGTCTCGATCCACCGAAGATGAATCCGCCGCTCGTCCTGTCGCGGATGCAGCGACTCTCCACGCGCACCGAACCGCAGCACACATGGACGTGCTGCGTCGTCAACTTATCGCGCCCATCCAATCATTCATTGAGCTGATGCGCGGCGCTGCGAATTCTCCGGTCGCACTCAAGCAAATCGTGATCGCGCTGATCAAAACGTTCGACGCTTGCCGCGTCGAAGAAGCGCTTTCGCGCTGGATCCGCACCGCGGACGCCGGCGACAAGCTTGGCGATCAATTCGAGCACCAGGCCGAGCACGCGCAGGTCTGGAACAACCTGATCGACCTGCTTGACCAGATGGCGGAACTGATGGGCGACGAGCTCGTCACCGCCGCGGATTTCACGGAGATCTTGGATTCGGGTTTGGAGTCGTTCGATCTCGCCCTCACGCCGCCGATGGTCGATCAGGTATTGGTCGGCTCAGTCGATCGCACGCGCACGCCGCCGGCGCTCAAAGCGGTGATCGTGATGGGTTTGAACGAAGGCGGCTTTCCGTGGTGCTCGAAGGAGAATTCGATTTTTGGCGACGCTGAGCGCCGCAAGCTAAGCGAGCGGCACCTGCCGATCGATCCCGACACGCAGCGCCGACTGCTCGACGAGCGATTTCTCGCGTACATCGCGTTCACGCGATCGACCGAGCGCCTATGCCTGACACGCCCGCTGGCTGACGACGCGGGTCGGCCGCTGGCGCCGTCGTCGTTTTGGAATCTGCTGCGCGAAATCTTCCCGACGCTCGTGCCTCGCCAAGTCTCGCGCGATGCTGAACGCGCCATCGATTGCATCGGCACGCCGCGGCAGCTTGCGGCGTCCCTGCTTCGCTGGGCGCGGTCTGATTCGGACACATCCGATGCCTGGGCTGCGCTGTATCAGAAATTCGCGACGCATCCACTTGAAGCGGATTCGATCGATGTCATGCGAAGTCGCGCATGGCGCGCATTGAGTTATCGCAATGACGCTGCGCTCACACCAGACATCGCGATCAAGCTCGCGGCCACACCGCTTCGCGCAAGTGTTTCACGAATGGAGTCGTTCGCGAATTGTCCGTTCAAGCACTTCGTTCGATATGGACTGAAGCTGGAGCAGCGCGATGAGCAGGATGTGACCGATCTGGATCTGGGCAACGCGTATCACCACATCCTTGAAAATCTCGTGCGCGAGATGGTGAAGCAGCGGACGGATTTTGTTACCGCGCCGCAGGAATTCACGGATGACAAGATCAAGTCCTTGGCACAACAGATCGGGCAGTCGCTGCGAAACGAGGTGCTGTTGAGCAACGCGCGGAATCAGTATCTGCTCGAACACGTCGAGCGCACGCTTGGGCAGGTGATCAATTCTCAGCGTGAGGCGGCCAAGCGCGGGAAGTTCAAGCCGTGGAAGACGGAATTGGGATTTGGAATCCAGTCCGATGGCGCGGATTCGGTGCCGGCATATCCGTTGACGACGCCAAGTGGGAAAAAAGTGGAGTTGTACGGCAAGATCGATCGCGTCGATCTGATCGAAGAGCAGGCCGCGTTTGCGGTGATCGATTACAAGCTGAGCGGCAGCCGCCTGATGCTTGAATCGGTTTATCACGGCCTGTCGCTGCAACTGCTCACGTATCTGCTGGTGCTTCAAAAGTCGGCGAAGCACTTGGGCAAACCATCGCTCACACCGGCGGCGGCGTTTTACGTGAAGCTGTTGCGCACGCTGGAGGTGGTCGATCATCCGGATGAAGCGGAGTCGCCGGAGGAGCCGGCGTTTCATCTGAAGGAGAAACCGCGCGGTGTGTTTGATCAGAATTATCTCTCCGCGCTCGATGGCGAACTCACCGCGGGTAATTCGGAAGTTGTGCAAGTTTTTCTGAAGAAGGATGGCGGCGTTGGGAAAAAGTCGGATGCCGTCGAACCGGAAACCTTCGCCGGGCTGTTGCGACTGGTCGAACTGAGGCTTGGCGAGATTGCCGATCAGATTATCAACGGAGATATCCGGGTCGCGCCGTATCGCGTCGGCACCGCCACGCCGTGTCCGCGTTGCGATTATCGCAGCATCTGCCGGTTCGATCCGGCGCGTCAACCGTATCGCAAGCTCGAGCCGATCAATCGGGATGAGGTGATCGAAAAGGCGAACGAACTTGGCGGAGGCGCCGCACATGGCTGAGCCCGCTACACAATGGACCGAAGCGCAGAAGCGCGCGATCCACACCGTCGGACAAAGCATGCTCGTATCCGCGGCAGCGGGTTCAGGGAAGACTTCGGTGCTGGCCGAGCGGTGTGCGTATCTGGTGTGCGATGCACCGCCGCCGTTTCGATGCGAAGTGACTGAGTTGCTGGTCGTCACGTTCACCGAAGCCGCTGCCGCGGAGATGCGATCGCGCATCGCGGCCGCCCTTTACAAGAGGTATCAGCAATGCGACGACGCGCGGCTGGCGCATCAGCTCGCGTTGATCGACCGCGCGCAGATCAGCACGATCCACAGCTTCTGCACGCGCGTGCTGCGTCAGAACTTTCACCTCCTGGGGCTCGATCCGAATTTCCAGATGCTGTCCGAAGAAGAAGGCACCCTGCTTCGCAGCGAAATCGCCCGCGAGATCTTCGCCAGGCACTACGAATCCGACGACAGCGCCGCTTTCGCCCGCCTCATCGATCGTTATGGCGATGGCCGCGATGAATCGCTGCGGTATCGCGTGATCCGCATTCACGCGCTGCTCGGAAGTCTGGTTGATCCAACTGGCTGGATTGAAAAGTCTCGCGCCCGCCTGCTCGATGCGGCCGAGAAACCGATGAAGCAATCGGCGCTGGGGGGCGCGGTGCTTCGACGGGTGCAGTCGGAACTTGCCATCATCGTTGAGCGGCTCGTCAAGGTCATCACGCAATTTCAATCGTCGCGACGGCTGGAGAAATATCAGGAGTACGCGACGGAAATCCTGGCGCACGCGCAGAATTGGCAAGATGCGTTCAATGCCCGCGGCATTGATGGGCTGGCGCTCGCGGCGAAGGATTTCGCACTCGGGCGCATGCCCACCGTCAAAGATTTGAGCGCCGCGGAGGAAACATTGAAGGCGGAGATGGTCGCCGTTCGCGACATGATGAAGGAAGGCGATCTGCATAACCTCTGCCGCTTCAGCGAAGCAGAGTGGCGCGACGGCATGCGCAAGACCATCGAACCGGCCAACATGTTGCTGGATCTCGTAGACGAATTCGATCGACGATATCGCGGCGCGAAGGACGAGCAACGCGTGCTGGATTTCGTCGACCTGGAACAGCTCGCGCTTCGGGTGCTGCAAGATCCGAACATCGCGCGCGGATATCAGCAACAGTTCGCGCACGTGCTGGTGGATGAATATCAGGATGTGAACGAGTTGCAGGACGTAATCCTCACGTTGGTTAGTCGCGAGAAGAGCGAAGACGGACAGAACTCAAACTTCTTCTGCGTAGGGGATGTGAAGCAAAGCATTTATCGGTTTCGTTTGGCGGAGCCGAAACGCTTCCTCGATCGTTACCAAGCATTTCGAGGACCCACCGCCACGGCCGCCCAGAGCGTACCCGCGCCGGGCGGCATCGCCGCGACACCCGGACAAGTCATCGACCTCCAAACCAACTTCCGCTCTCGCGCCCCACTCCTCGACACGCTCAACGGAATCTTCGCGCGCCTCATGACAGCCGAGAGCGCCGAGCTGCTCTACGACGATTCGCACCAACTTCGCGCTCCCGATGAATCTCCGTACGTCTCCAGCGCCACGACCGTTGCTCATGTTGAATTGCACCTGCTGAGCAAATCGAGCGAAGTCGAAACCGATGCCGACAATCCTCCCGATGAATCAATCGAGCTCGACCAGGCCGAGCGAGAAGCGACGTTCATCGCGGCTCGCATCGCGGAACTCACGGACGGATTAGGTCAGCCACCGCTTCAGATACTCGCGAAATCGGAGACCGGCGATCTCGCGCGGCGCCCGCTGCGATACGGCGACATCGCGATCCTCCTGCGCTCGATGAAATTCAAGGCCGAGCACTTCGCCGATATCCTGCGGGCGCACGGCATCCCCGTTCACAGCGACAGCGGCGGCGGATTTTTCGCTGCGACCGAAGTGCAGGACATGCTGGCGTTGCTGAAGGTGCTGGACAATCAGCAGCAGGACATCCCGCTGGCCGCGGTGCTGCGCAGTCCGATCGCGGCCATCGCGACGCCCGAAAATGCACTGGCGAAGATTCGACTCGCGTATTCGAAGCGCGATGATCCCGTTCCGTTTCATCAGGCGGTCGTGCGCTATTCGCTCGACTATGACGATGACCTGGCCGCGCGGTTGCGAGATTTTCTGAAGCAGATCGTCGAGTGGCGCGAGCTGGCGCATCGTCGACCGCTGGCGGAAGTGTTGTGGTTGATCTACGACCGCAGCAGTTACCTCGCCTTCGTCGAGGGACTTGATGACGGCGCGCAGCGCGTCGCGAATCTGTTGTTACTTCACGAACACACGCGCAAGTTCGGCACGTTTCGTCGCCAGGGGCTGGGCCGATTTATGCGGTTCCTCGACACGCTGCGCGATGAGATCGACGATCTTGGCCAACCGTCGGTCGCCAGCGCCGCGGACGATGCGGTGCGGATCATGAGCGTGCATCGATCGAAGGGCCTGGAGTTTCCGGTGGTGTTCGCGCCCGACCTGGGCAAGCGCCACAACCTTTCCGATTCGCGCGGCCGCATCCTCGTCGATCGCGAAGCGGGCATCGGATTGAGCGTGTGCGATGATCACAAGCGCATCCGATATCCATCTCTGGCAAGCACGATCGTGTCCGAGCGGCTGCGGAAACAGAGCCTCGCCGAGGAAATGCGCGTGCTGTACGTCGCAACGACGCGGGCGCGCGAGCGCCTGATCCTCGTCGGCACCTGCGCCGCCGACGCCAGCGAAAAGTGGTCGAATCAATGGAGCAATCACACTGGCCCGTTGCCCGCCGACGACCTGCTTCGTGGCAACTGCATGCTCGACTGGATCGGCCCGGCGCTGGCGTGCATGACGTCGGGCTTGAACGGCGCCAGTTACCAGATCACGACGCATGTGTCGGTCTCGACCGATGCACTCACGTTCGCACGACGACCGGAGTTGAACGATCGACAGCGCGCCATCGCAGAGCTGAAGGTCGCAAGCAGCACGTTCGCGCCTGAAGTGATCGCGACGACAGATGACGTCTGGAATCGACTGACGCGCGAGTACCCGCATGCGGACCTGATGACGCTTCGCGCATCCACCTCGGTCACTGCGATCGCGCATGTTGAAACAGACGCGCAAACGCAAGCGTTTCTCGGCGAACTGGTGCGCGATGAGACTGACGCTCCGTTGATCGAGCGATCGCTGCGTCGTCCGCGCGTCGGTGCGGACGTGCTTGCGCCCACGCCGATCGACATCGGAACCGCGACGCACCTGATGCTTCAGCACGTGAAGTTCGATCGGGCATGCACGATCGACGATCTAAATAACCAGCTCAATGAGCTGGTCACGAAACGTATCCTGAATGAGAGCGTCAGCAAATCGATCGACCTTGGTGCGGTCGATTGGCTGGTCAACCAGACCCCGCTGGGCGCGACATTGCGCGAGAACTTCACGTCGCTGGTCCGCGAAGCACCGATCAATTTCCCGAAGGCCGGCGATTGTGCCGCGCCGTTGGACCGCGTGATGGTCCGCGGACGAATCGATGCGCTGTTGTCGATCCCATTCAAGAAACCGCAGCGCGTGCTGGTAATAGATTTCAAAACCGACTCGATCAGCGGCGACGTAGACTCAGATGCGCGCACGAAGATTTATCAGCGTCAACTTGATGAATACGCTCGCGCAATTCACAAGATGCTTGATTGTTCACTCATTGAAACGCATCTCGTGTATCTCAGAGCTCGAAAGATTGTGTCAGGTCGTTCTCCGCTGAATGCCCATTGAACGCTCGAACTGCACTTCCCATTCTCCGCTCTCCTTCTTATGCTCGCGCCGCTGTAAATGATCCGCTACACGCGAAACATTCTCGACTGGCTTGGCGAGCGCGGGTTCATCGTATTGATGGCGATGTTGATTGTCGTCGCCGGCACGTGGGGATTCATCGAACTGGCCGGTGAAGTAACCGAAGGCGAAACGCAGCAAGTGGACGAGCGCCTCGTCCGCGTGATGCGAAACCCAAACGATCCGGCGGATCCGGTCGGCCCGCGCTGGCTGGAGGAAGCCGGACGCGATGTCACCGCGTTGGGCGGCGTGCTCGTGCTGGCGCTGATGACGGCGACGGTGGTGGGCTATCTGTTCATCGACGGCAAGCGTCGCTCGGCACTCTTCGTATTGTTCGCAACCGCCGGGGGACTGATTCTGTCCACCGCGCTCAAGCACTTCTTTGATCGTCCGCGGCCAGGCGCTGTTCCACATCTCTCGTATGTCTACACGTCGAGTTTCCCCAGCGGCCACTCCATGCTATCCGCCGCCGTGTATCTCACGCTGGGCAGTTTGCTGATGCGATTTCAACCGCGACGGCGGCTGAAGATTTATTTTCTGTTCGTCGCGACCGTGCTGACCGTGCTTGTCGGCATCAGTCGCGTGTACATGGGCGTACACTATCCAACCGACGTGCTGGCCGGATGGACGGCCGGACTGGTGTGGGCGCTGATTTGCTGGCTGGCGGCGCGAGCGCTGCAGATCCACCACGTCGTGGAGCGCGATTACGAGAGTCAACCGAAAACATCACCATGAAAATCGGAACTTATTACTATCCCGAACAGTGGCCGCGCGAGCAGTGGCAGCGTGATTTCGACAACATCGCCGCAATGGGCCTGCGCATCGTTCACATGGCGGAGTTCGCGTGGTTCACGATGGAACCGAAGCCCGGCGAATTCCACTTCGACTGGCTGGATCAATGCGTTGAGATGGCGCGACAGCGATCGCTCGATGTGATCTTGTGTACGCCAACTGCCGCCCCTCCGAGCTGGCTTTCGCAGGAACATCCCGACACGCTGCCCATGGACCAATTCGGCCGACGCGATCGATTCGGCGGGCGACGGCATTACTCGCCCACATCACCGGCGATGCATCAAGCGACGAGTCGCATCGTCACAGCGATGGCGAAACATTTCGGATCGCATCAATCGGTCATCGGCTGGCAGATCGACAACGAATACAGCGGCAACTTCGATCAATCCGAACATACGCACGCGGCTTTTCGCCAGTGGTTGAAGCGCAAGTACGAGACGTTTGACGTATCACCCGGCGCTGGACGAAGTTTCGGGCTGGACGGCGGACGGCAGAAATGTTCTGTTTTCTTCGACCCGCAACAGCAGTTCAGGCTTTTCGCGTCTCTACACCTTTTCGATTGACGGCGGCAATCTGCCAAACGAAATTCCTCTGCCGATGGCTCGCCGCGGCTGGCTTTCGCCCGACGGGCAATCTGTCGCTTACGAGCCGCTTACACAATGGCAAAGCG
>JACMJD010000625.1 GCA_014380825.1 Phycisphaerae bacterium
AAGCGAGGCGCGACTTGGCGGACTTGGAGCAAGCTTTATGAATCACGGCGATGACTCCGTTTCCAGACAGGTTAACCGGATGAAACTGGCGAATTGCAGCAGACCCTCGGCCGAGCCCCAACAGCTCAACACACAATGTACGCCCATGGAACCAGCAGCGTGCGGTTTTGTTCCCTCAACACGAAAAATTTCTAACGCTAAAGATCGAAACTATGCCGCGGAGGTGACGGACAGTATGGCAGATAACGAAGTGAAGGATCTCGCGTGGCGCGAGATCCTTCACTCAATTGCGTCTTACTTAGCCGTCAAGCGGCGATCATGCAATCGGGAGACCGGCGAATATATCACCGTCCGACTTCTTGTCGAATGGGTGTTCCGGCGGTCGCGCGTTGCGGAGCGCGCCGCCCTGTGTGTTGAACGCCTGGTCGATCAACGAATAGTCGTCGAAGTCGATGATGCCGTTGCCGTCGACGTCGCCGTTCAGCCAGCCGGTCCTGTTGCCGTTGAACCCGGCATCGACCCGGCTGTAGTCGTCGAAGTCGACCACGCCGTTGTAATCGGTGTCGCCATAGTACGTGTACTTGACCAGTACGGACGTCGCGTCCGCGGCGCGGCCGCTGAACAAGAATCCCGCGCCGTACAGCACGTCGTACTCCGAGCCTTCGAGCCGGCCGAGCGTCGTGTTGTGAAGTGGGTTGGACTGAGCGGCGGAGCTCGTGATTCCGTTTCCGTTCCACGCGCCGCCGTTGCGACCGAGGACGATCAGCGCGTTGATGACGCCAATCTGCGTCGCGCCGGCGTAATCGACAATCATGTCGTTGTCGGTCAGGTCGAGCTTGCCGGTGGCGGCGATGGTCAGCCCGGCGGTATCGATGACGCGCGAGCCGTTCAGCTCCATCACCGCGGTTCCGCCGGCCAGGATCGTCAGCGACGCCAGGTCCTGCGTGTTGACGAAGTGTGCGACGGCGGTTCCGGCGCCGTCGCTGTTGACGTTGATGTTGTCCAGCGCCGCGCCGCCGTCGATCGTCACGAACGAGCCGGCCGCGCTGGCGACAAGGTTGACCGTATCCGCGCCGCCGTTGCCGTTGATTCGGAACGCGCCGGCAAACGAACTGTTGACGGTGACGATGTTGGCGTCGTTGTTGGCTTCGAGCGTGTAGTTTTCGATCGTGCCGTAAGTGATGACGCTGGCGATGCTGCTCTTGGTGGTCTGCGTCGACGTGATGGTGTAATTGTCGGCACCGAGGTCGCCGGCGTCGTTGATGCGGAGCAAGTCGTTCGTGCCGGCATTTCCGTTGAACGTCAGGTTGCCGAGGATGAAGAGGTCCCAATCGCCGGCGGGGGTCTGCGCGACCATCGAATCGTCACCCCCATTTCCGTTGACGGTGCACGGTGTGGTCGCGAGCGTCGATGCGACATTGATCGTGTCGCCCACCGTGCCGCAGTTGACGACCAGTGTTTCCATCGTGGTGTAGCCGGTGCCGGCCGTGCCCGTGCGGTTCACGTTGTTCAGCGAGACCGTATATGTATGTGCTACTCCGTTGGCGGAATCGTTGTAGTTGTATGCGTCGGTCCCTGCATCGCCGTGGATATTGATGACGCCATCAAGGTTGTCCGCGTTGTTGCCGGGGGATCCGAGATTGAACGTGTCGTTCCCGTCGTTGGCGTTGATGGTGTAGGCGGTTCCGACCGCAGTGCTGGCGACGTTGATCGTCGACGTGAGCGTGTTGGTCAGCCAAGTGAAGGTCTCGACGGTGCCGTACACAAACGCATTGGTTGTTGTGGCGCCGGTGAGCTGGAACGTTGTGCTGGTGACGTTGTATGTGTTTGCCATCAGATCGCCGGAGTCGTCGAGGTTGATCGAATCGCTTCCGGGACCACCGTTGAGGGTCGCATCTCCCTGCCAGCTGTTATTGAGATCAAGGACGCCCTGGTGGAACACGTCGGCACCGCCATTTCCGTTCACTGTGAGGTTAACGGTCGACAGGAAATTGGTGATGGTGACATCGTTGTCGAAACTGTTGCAGTTGACCGTCACGGCTTCCATCGTGCCGTACACCCAGGGCGGATTCACGCCGGCGGTGTTCTTGTCGAACGTAGTGTTGGTGATGAAGTAGTCGTCGTCGCCTTCCGCGTCGGTGTCATCGTCGTAGATGACGCTGTCCGTGCCGGCGTCGCCGTTCACGGTCAACGTGATGAACGCCAGATTGTTTTCGACATCTCCGCTGCCGATTGTGATGGTGTCGTTGCCGGCGTTTCCGTTGACGACCAGGCTCTCCAGCCCGGTTGAGATGTTCGAGAAACTGATGACGTTGATCGCATTGTTCGCCAGCCCGGCGGTAAGCGTGACGTGTTCAACGGTATCGAAGCCGTAGATTTCGGTCGTGCTGCTTTTGTCGAAGCCAAGGCTGGTCAGCGTATAGCTGTCGTCGACAGTGTTATCGTCGGTGCTGTCGTTGAAGATCACGGTGTCGACGCCGCCGTTGCCGTGGACGATGACGTCGGCATTGACGGTGCTGTCGATGTCGCCAACCGTTCCGCCGATGGTAATCGTGTCGGCGGCCGCGCCGGCGTTGATGGTCAGTCCGTTGGTGAGCACGCTGCTCAGCGAGTTGATGTCGTAAGTGCTGGCATTCGGTCCGCCGTTGAGTGTCAGCGTTTCTATAGTGGCATACGTGATCACGCGGTTGATCACGCTGGCGTTTTTGACAAACGTGGTGGTGGTGAGCGTGTAGTCATCGCCGCCGGCGCTATCAGCCTGGTCGTTGAACACGAGCGTGTCGGTGCCGGCACCACCGTTGGCGGTGAAGTTCGAATCCAGATCGGTGTCGATATCCTGTAGCTCTTGCGCTGCGCTGATATTGTCGTTGCCGTTGCCGCCGTTCACCGTCACCGATTTGCCGGAAAGGAGTTCGTCAACATCGATGTCATCGTTATCTTCCAAGGCGTTGACGACGATCGTCGAGAACTGCGCGCCTTCGATGAGCTCATCCGTCCCGTTCACCTCGAAGCTCATCGCCGTGCCGTCGACCTCCAGGTCGATCGTGTCGATATCACTGCCGCTTACATTGGCGTCGCCGGTCACGGTCACCACGTTCGTGGTCGTGTTGAGGTTAACATAAAACGTGTTGACAAAACTTGGCGTGAGAATGGTGTATCCGTACACATCGCGCAGAAGAAAAGCGTTGTCGTCGGAGATGAGTTGGCGACGGTTGATGTTCAAACCAACCGTTCGACCGTCGTTCATGAGATCATCCGGATGGATGGGTCCGGCATAGGCGCCGCCGCCTTCAAACATGTGTCCGCCGCCGTCGGTGGTAAGCGTGTAATCGACCGCACCGCCGTTGAAATTGAGCAGGCGCAGCGTCTCAGCGCCGTTGTTTGGATCCGCGCCGCCGTTGGTCAGGAAGTCGCCAATCTTCAGGAAGCCTGAGCTGTCGAGAATGCCCATCGCGTGGCCGATCTCGTGGACTACAGTCCGGTAGAAATCATTGTCCGTCACTGCGTTTTCCGCGGTGAACGGGTTGAGCAGCGTCGTGAACTCGCTGTCGTCCGGCACCGTGCTGGTGCCGATGACCGGGTCGAAGTACCACCCGCCGCCCTGTGCGTTGTCGTCGATGGTGATGGCCGCGGAGTTCGGTTTCTTCTGCACCGCATCATTTCGCGTGATGCTTCCCGTCACACCGCGGCCGCTGATCGCGCCGGCGCTGAGTGTCAGGTTATACGTATTGCCGCCGCCGGAATAGTTGAAGTCGACGATAATGCGTTCCCAGTCGGCGATCGCCCGATCAACGATCGTGCGTGCGACGGCGGTATTTGCGCCATAAATCGCGAAGTTGTCGCCGACGACGCGATTCGTCCAGTTGATGGTCGACAGCATCGTTCGCTGTTCGAGCGCTTCGCAAGCCTGACGTGAGGCGCACCGTATTGCATTGCTGCGCCGTGTTGATGAGTTGCCCCCTGTGGAAGTGCCGCGGCGCGGGTTGAACCGACACGCAGAAATCCGTGACATCGTTTGTCTCCTTCGCGGGCGCGATGCGCCCGGAAAATGAGGTGATCAATCAGACGCGAAGTGAACGAATATGCCACGCAGGATTACAAAACCAAGAGCCCCAATGAGGGCAGTGCGCGCGCAAGCGAAGGATCTCGCTTAGCGGACTACTCCGCTTCGCGAGATCCTTCGGATCGTTTTGAAATGTCGGACGAAAGAGGTCAGATCACGCCAGCATTTCCAGGCCGCCGACTGCTTCGTCGCCCTCGTCTGCTTGAACGCGTGTGGGCAGGGGTCGGAGCCCGCCGAGTTGCGTATTGAACGCCTGGTCGATCAGCGAATAGTCATCGAAGTCGACAATACCGTTGCCGTCGACGTCGCCGTTGTTCCAGCCGGTGCGTCCGAGGTTGAAGCCGGAATCGACCCGGCTGTAATCGTCGAAGTCGACGACGCCGTTGAAATCGGTGTCGCCGTAGTACGTGTGCTTGACGAGAACCATGTCCGCATCGAGCGCTTCGCCGTCGAACAGCGCGCCGACGCCTTGCATGGCTTCGAACTCGGTCGCTTCGATCGCGGCGAGCGTGTTGTTCGGCGGAGTCGAAGATGCGGCGTACGAGCTGGTGATCCCGCGCGTGCCGTCCCAGGTTCCGCCGTTGCGCATCGCGTTGATCAAACTCTGCACCGCGGGCAACTGCGTGGCGCCGGTGTAGTCGAGGATCATGTCGTTGTCGACCAAATCGATCTTCGAATTGGCGCCGAGCGTGAGGTTTCGCGTGGAGAGAACTTTGTCGCCACCGCCGGCGACGGAAAGGTTTCCGCCGGCGCCGAGCAGGACGCTGCTGAAGTGCATCGTGCTGGTCAGGACGGCGGAAGCGGTGGAACCGCCGTCGGCGTTCACGTTCAACGTATCGAGTCCGCCGGGACCGTAGAGGTAAATGGGATTCGAGAACAGCGTCGCGTGCGTGCCGAGGTTGTAAACGTCGGCGCCGTCGTTGCCGTAGAGATAAGTCGCGGGGCGAACGAACGGCACGTGGAACGCGTCGCTTCCGCTGCCGGCGTTGATCGACACGAGTGGGCAATGCGCATCCACCATGTGTTCGACGTAGTTCGTGCCGTTGAAGACGATGCGATTCGCCGTCAGGATTCCGCCGGGCGTTTGTGGCTGAAAGGTGTACGTGCGACCAACCGCGTTGACGGAGTCCTCAAGGTAGATCGAGACCGGGCTGAAGGTGATGTTGTTCGTGTTGATGTTCGCGACGACATTCGCCAGCCCGGTGGTTGGGCTTCCGACGATTACCTCGTCGGTGGGTGAACCGTTGACGAGGTTCCGATAGATCACCGGCTTGCGAGCGCTGTAGACGTTAAGCACGTCCGCCAGCGGTCCGGTGACGAAATAGCTGTTGAACACCGACGCGATATTGAACGTGTGATCGGCCGGGCCGAAGCCGGTGACGGTTGCGGTTGTCCCGTCATCATCGAGTGTGACGTTGCGCGGTACGGTTCCAGTTTGATCGTTGAACGACACCGCTGTGAAGTTCGTCGGACCGAATACGTGCACCGGGGCTGTGATCGCGCTGGCGCCTTGCGCGCCGCCACCGAGAACCACGTCGCCCAGCGAACCGTTGTTGCCGATGCGCAGCGGTGTGGCCGACGCGAGCACGGTGACCCTGTTGTTCAGGACACCACTCGCCGGACCGCTCGTGCGGATGTCGGCATACGTCGTCGTGTTGTCGTTGAATCGAATGATGCCGGGCGCCATCCCTTGAACGTTGGTCTGATTGCCGTTCGGGTGGTCGATGCTGACGTTGGGCTTGGTGTTTGCCGCGCCAAGATCGTCGATGAAGACGGTGGTCATGCCGTTGTCGTTGTCCACGTCCGCCAGACCGAAGATGTTTATCGTGCCCCCAACGCCCGGCGAACCGAATCGGATCGTGTCGGATCCGCCGCTGCTGTTGAACTTCACGTGCGTATTGTTCGAGTTCATCAGGATCTGATCGTCGCCGCCGCCGGTGATGATATTCACCTCGTTCATGTCAGACATGTTCCAGATGATCGGTATCGGTGCCAGGTTGGTGATGCGACCGGTGATGGACGATCCAACGAAATCCATGTGGGCATTCTTGGCGTTGACGTTGCCCGCATCGCTGATGAAGAGGTTTGTCTGCGCCGGCCCGTTTACCACCGCGATCTGTCCGGTGATGAACCCGAGCCCGCCGACCAGCGCGTCGCCGATCTGCACGATGTCGTTGCCGCCGTTACTGTTGATCTGCATCGTTTCGGTGTTCGAGTAGACCAGCAGATTGTCCGCCGCAGTGCCGGTGGTGATGTTCACCGAACCAATATCCGCCAGGTTCCACAAGATCCGCGCCGGCGCGAGGTTATTGATGCGTCCGTAGCCGGTCGATCCGTGGAAATCGACGTTCGAATTCGTCGCGTTCACGTTGCTGTTGTCGTTGATGTTCAGCGTGGTGAACGATGGCGAGTTGTTGACGAACAGATCGGCGCTGATCGACTGGACGCCGTTGGTGGTGCCGACATTGACGACGTCCGCGCCGCCGGCGCTGTTGAGGTTCACGGGCTGGCCGGAGAACGTGCTGCGGACGTTGACCGTGTCGGCCGCGGTGCCGGTGGTCAGGGTCAGTGCTTCGAGATCGTCGGCATAGAAGAATCCACCCCAACCGGGGCGATCGAATCGGGAGCTGGTCACCGTAAATGTCTGCGCCGAGGCGACGATGTTGTCATAGACAAAGATCTGATCGCCGGCGCCGGTGCCGCCGTTCACGATGACGTTGCCGGTTTGATTGCTGAGGTTGCGGTTGTAGAAGCCGAAGTCGATGAAGTCGTTGCCTGCGTCGCCGTTGACGGTGGTCGTCTTGCCGCCGTTTCGTTCGATGCGGATGAAGTCGTTGCCGCCGCCGCCGTTAACGACGATCGAGTTGATCGAGCTGAGCGGGACGCGCGTGACGAAGCCGCCCAGGTTTCCCGCGCCCGGCAGCGCGCCTGAGCCAGGCACGTCTTCGCCGATGTCGACGGTGACGACCAGCTCGGAGCCTGAGACGTCGAGCACGAGCAGGTCGGAACTGGTCGCGCTGGAACTGCCGCGAACCGTCAGAACGCCAGTCGATTGATTAAGCACCGTATATGCGGTCGCGAACGTCGCCGGGTCGACCATGCTGTAGTTATACGCGTCCGAGAGAATTCGCGCGACGACGAAGCTGGGCATCGTCCGCTCGGCGCCGTTGTAGATCGCGTTGCCTTCGTCCTGAGTTCCGACCCAGTTGACCCCTGCGAAATTAATATTGCCGCCGCCCGCGGTATGAACCACGTTGCCCCAGCTCAGGCCGGTCGCGTCGCCCGAGTTGTAGGTGGTCATCAGGTGTCGGATGTTGGGCCCGTTGAAAACCTGGAAGGAGCCGAAGACTCCGCCGCCTTCGGCGTTGTCCATGATCCCGGTCACGTCGGTAATGTCTTCCAGCGTGTAGGCGCCGTAGTTGCCGCTGTCGTTGTTCCGGTCAGAGATCAGGCCCAGGCAATGCGCCAGCTCCGCGTTGATCACGCTGAAGAAGTCGGATCCCTGTCCGGTGTTGGTCGCGGTTGCGTTGTATGGATTGTTGATCGTGCTGAGGAACTCAGCGTTATCCATCGGGGTGGGATCGAAGAACCATCCGTTGGAATCGTTCGCATCCGGCGTGATGGAACCGCGGCCAACGGTGACGGCACCCAGTCGCGGCTTATGATCGGCGGGTGGAAACGCTTCCGGACCGCCCGCCGCACCGAATCCGCCGCCAGCCGTCATCGACAGGTTCACCTGGAGCGTTGTCGTGCCGTCGCTGCGGTTGAAGCTTGTGATGATCCGGCTCCATTGCGCGAACACCGCGTCGACGACCGCGCGTCCGGCATTCGCGCTGTTGCCGAACGCAGAGGCGAACCCGTCGCTCGCTTGGCCGCGATTCGCCCAGATGATGCCGACCGCTTCCGGCCCGCCACGCTGGCTTTGGACGAACTGCTGCTCGAGCGCCATGTCGAACTTGTCCGGCACCGGGCCAAGCAACTCGTGCGGCAGGCCGCACATCAGTCGTCGTGGTTCGAGACCTTCGACAGCGGCAGCAATTGTCTGGGGGACGTGCTTCTGAGTCGAAGTGCGGACGGACGTAGAGCGGCGGCGTTGCGACAGCGGACGCATGTGGGTCTCCTTCGCCTGGTTTTCGTAGAGATGACAGCAGCGCGTAGTTGCGCGGCTGCCCCCAATAGCGTCAGGTCTCAGCAAAACGGGCCAGGAATTTGGAAATTGGGATGACTGGCACGCGCGGCAGCCCTTATCGGACAGGTCCACGTTTGTGTTCGTTCAGCGGCGCATCTCTTCGGACGATACCAATGAAAGCATCTGAATAGGCATTTCCCCGATTCGTCTCGGGAGGACTGTGCCGTTCGTGTCAGTCGGACGGGGTTGAAAATGACCACGACACTTCATGCGCCCACGCCTGTGCGGGCGCGCAGCGTCAACGAAACGAAATCCAAGTTTTGCTGCCGGTTCTGCGCCGGCGAGCTCACGCACACGTTTGTCGATCTGGGCATGTCGCCGTTGTGCGAGAGTTACGTCAGCGCGGATCAGCAGAACGAGATGGAGCGGTTCTATCCGCTGAAGGTGTTCGTCTGCGAGAAGTGCTTCCTCGTTCAGTTGCTCGAACACGTCACGCCGGATCACATCTTTTCGGATTACGCGTACTTCTCAAGCTACTCGGATTCGTGGCTGGCGCACGCGAAGAATTACACGCAGTTAATGGTCGATCGATTCGGCATCAACGAGAAGAGCAAAGTCGTCGAGATCGCCAGCAACGATGGATATCTGCTGCAATACTTCGTCGAGAAGAACGTGCCGGTGCTCGGCATCGAACCGGCGGCCAACATCGCGGAGTATGCGCGGAAGAAGAACGTTCCGACGATTAGCAAGTTCTTCGGCGTGAAGACCGCGACCGAAGTTCTGCGCGAACACGGTCCGGCCGATCTCTTGCTGGGCAACAACGTGCTGGCGCACGTGCCGGACATCAATGACTTCGTCAGCGGAATGAAAGTCCTGCTTGCGCCCACCGGCGTGATCACGATGGAATTCCCGCACCTCGTCCGCCTGATGGATGAGAACCAGTTCGACACGATCTACCATGAACACTTCTCGTACCTCTCGCTCGTCACCGTCGAGAAGATCTTCGCGCACCATGGCCTGACGATCTTCGACGTCGACGAGATCCCGACACACGGGGGCAGCCTGCGAATCTACGCGCGACACACTGATGATCGTTCGCGCCCGGTTGACGGCCGCGTGACGCGCCTTCGCGCCGCCGAGATGACGTATGGGCTGATGAAGCTCGAAACGTATTCGAAGTTCGACGAACAAGTGAAGGAAACGAAGCGCAAGCTGCTCGAGTTCCTGATCGCGGCCAAGCGCAAGGGCAAGCGAGTTGTCGGCTATGGAGCGCCGGGCAAGGGCAACACGCTGCTGAACTACTGCGGCATCCGCGATGACTTCCTCGATTACACTGTCGATCGCAGCCCGCACAAGCAAGGCAAATTTCTGCCCGGCACGCACATTCCGATCCAGCATCCGGATCGGATCAGGGAAACGAAGCCTGATTACGTGCTGATCCTGCCGTGGAACCTGAAGGACGAGATCGCCAAGCAGCTCGCGTACATCCGCGAGTGGGGCGGGCAGCTCGTCGTGCCGATTCCCGAAGCGAAGGTGATCGCATGAAAGTCGTCCTCTTCTGTGGCGGGCAGGGAATGCGGCTGCGCGAGTACGGCGATCACGTACCCAAGCCCATGGTGCCGGTCGGCCCGCGCCCGATTCTCTGGCATCTGATGAAGTACTACGCGCATTACGGGCATCACGATTTCGTGTTGTGCCTGGGTCACCAGGCGAATGTGATCAAAGAGTATTTCCTGAACTACAAGGAATCGGTCAGCAACGATTTCGTCCTGTCTGATGGTGGACGAAGCGTGCAATTGCTCAACAGCGACATCGACAAGTGGAACATCACGTTCTGCGACACAGGCATGAACGCCAACATCGGCCAGCGATTGATGGCCGTGCGCGAACACCTCGACGGCGAAGCGGTGTTCATGGCCAACTATGCCGACAATCTCACGGACCTGCCGCTGCCGACGTTGATGACGCATTTCCGGTTGCAGAACAAAATCGCCACGTTCCTCGCGGTTCGCCCCAGCCAGAGCTTTCACGTCGTGCAGATCAACGACGATCAGACCGTCTACGACCTCACGCCCACGAGCGAGACCGACATCTGGATCAACGGCGGATACTTCATCTTCAAGCAGGAAATCTTCGATCACATGACCGAAGGTGAAGAACTGGTCCTCGCGCCGTTCCAGCGATTGATGCAGAAACGCCAACTCACCGCGTTTCAGCACAAGGGTTTCTGGGCGTGCATGGATACGTACAAGGAAAAGCAGATGCTGGACGAGCTGCACGCGCGCGGCAACGCGCCGTGGCACGTGTGGAACAAGCGCGCGATGCGCGCAAGAGAAATGGCGGGGGTCGTGCGATGATCCGCGTCGATCTGCTCAACTCGGCCAAGAATGTCTTGTGCCTCGGTGCGCACTCGGATGACATCGAAATCGGCTGCGGCGCGACGCTGCTGCGGATGATCGAGCAGAACCCGACGGTCAACATCTGCTGGGTTGTGTTCAGCGGCGACGAAGTGCGCCGCACCGAAGCGCAAGCAAGCGCGGCCGCTTACCTGAAACCGCTCAAGGGGTCGCACATCATCACGCAGAACTTCCGCGACGGACATTTCCCCGTCGCGTTTGCGGAGATCAAGCAAATCTTCGAGCAGGTCAAGAGAGAGTTCTCGCCGGACCTGATCTTCACGCATACGCGCGAGGATCGGCATCAGGATCATCGCGTGATCCACGATCTAACATGCAACACCTGGCGCGATCACGCCGTGCTGGAATACGAGATTCCCAAGTTCGACGGCGACCTCGGCCACCCAAACGTCTTCGCAGCCATCGCGCACAGCGTGCTGCGTCGGAAAGTCGAACTGCTCAACGAGCACTTCAAATCACAGTTGGACAAGCAGTGGTTCACTGAAGAAGCGTTCGTCGCGCTGCCACGCATCCGCGGCATCGAATGCAATTCCCCCACCAAATACGCCGAAGCCTTCCACGCCCGCAAGATCTGCCTCTAGTGCATCCTTGAACGTCGCGCGTATGATACGCGGCCCGCTGGATGGGCCAGCGCACGACGAGTTCGAAAGGAATCACCACGTGGCAGATGTTAAGCCGTTCAAGGTTGGATTTATCGGCGCCGGCGGAATCGCGCTGACGCACATGTATCATCTGAAGAAAGTTGAAGGCGTCGAGTTCGTTGCCGCTTCGGATATCTCGACGAAAGCGCTCGACAAGGCGAAGGCCGATTACGGTCTGACGAACGCGTACAGCGACTTCAAGGAGATGCTGAAGAAGCATCCGGAGATGGACGCGGTCAGCGTCTGCACGCCTAACGGGCTGCACGCCGAAAATTCGATCGCCGCGCTGGAGGCGGGCAAGCACGTGATGGTCGAAAAGCCCATGGCCATGAACGCCAGGCAGGCGCAGGCGATGGTGGATGCGTCGAAGAAGGCGAAGAAGAATTTGATCGTCGGATTTCAGCATCGCTTCGAGCCGAAGAGCAAAGTGATTCGCGATCAGATCGCCAGCGGCGCGTTCGGAAAAATCCTGTACGTTCGCGCGCAGGCACTGCGACGCCGCGGTATACCGAGCTGGGGCGTGTTCGGACGAAAAGACCTGCAAGGCGGCGGGCCAATGATCGACATCGGTGTGCACATCCTGGAGGCGGCGCATTCGATGATCGGCGCGCCGCGACCGGTAAGTGCGGTCGGTTCGACGTTCACCTACATGGGCGACAAGAAACCCGAAGCAGCCGCGCCGTGGGGCGATTGGGACTGGAAAACTTACACCGTTGAAGATCTGGCCGTCGGGATGATTCGCTTCGACACCGGCACGATGCTGACGATCGAATCGAGCTTCGCCGCGCATATCGAGAAGGACATCTGGAACGTCACGATCATGGGCGAAAAAGGCGGCGCAAGCTGGGAAGGGCCGGAGATCTTCCAGGACCAGAACGGCTACATGATGAACCTCAAGCCGTCATTCATCGGCAAGTGGGACCACTTCGAATACAAGATGAAGCACTTCGTCGAAGTGTGTCGCGATGGTCGCGCCAACGAATGCCCGGCGGAACACGGACTGATGGTGCAAAAGATGCTCGATGGTTTGTACGCGGCGGCGGAAAAGGGCGCGGAAGTTCGAATTGATTGAATCTGTGGCATGGACGCCTCGCCCATGCGCTCGTCGCTCGAGCGACACGCGCATAGGCGAGGCGCCGATGCCACCATGGCTACGTTTCCTCGACGGTGACGACCTTCGCCAGTGCCGTGATGTCTTCCTTATTGACGTGACCCGCGTGCGACGTCATCGCATTCGCGGCGGCGCAGACGACGCCGAGCGCGCACGCGTCCGGCACGTTCATCTCGCGCCGGAGTCCGGCCGCAAGACCAGCCGCGAACGAATCGCCGCTGCCGATCGGGTTGATCACCTTTACCGCCGGCGTGGCGATCCGCCAGAATTCATTGCCGTCGCTGACGATCGTATCCCGCGCGCCGTCGGTGACGACGACCCATGCCGCGCCAAGCTCGACCACCCGCTTCATCGCATCACGCAGCGACTCCTCTGATTCGATCAAGCGATCGAACGTCGCGCCCAGTTCCGTGCGATTCGGCTTCACGACCGTCGGCTTCTCCGCCAGCGCCAGTTTCAGCGGAATACCGCGCGCATCGACCACGGTCTTCACGCCGGCGTTTCGCGCGATCGACACGCACCCGGCGTAAAAGTCATTACCCGCTCCCGGCGCCAGCGTTCCGGACATCACCAGCACCTTCGCCGCGCCGACCAGCTCGGTAAGTTTACCGAGCAGCTCGTCAAACGCCTCTTCGTGCGGCGCGGCCGCTTCTTCGATCAGCTCCGTCGCGGTATTGCCGGACTCATCGATCAACGTCAGGCACAACCGCGTCGGCGTGAACGTGGTGATAAAATCGTGTGCGATGCCGCAGCGCTGCATGTCCTGTCGCATGAACTTCCCACTGTCGCCTCCGACGATTCCCGCGGCCGCCACGCGCTCGCCCAGCGCGTGCAGGACGCGCGCGACGTTAATTGACTTGCCGGATGCGAACTGCCGGACCGACGTCGCCCGGTTCACCCGATCGATCGCCAGCTTCGCGAACGTCATCGTTCGCTGGACGGTCGGAGTTGTGCCGAGGGTGATGATCAATCGTTCAACTCACAAGTCGGTAGACGATCAGTGCCATCATCGCTGGAACGGCCACAAGCAGCACCACGGCCATGCCCGCGAACGCAATCATTCGCGCAAACGCGATCGTGAACGCGCCCAGGGCGGTGATGCTCACGCTTTCGAACAGCAGCCAGGCGAACAACGGAGCGCCGATTGAAATCGTCGCGAGCAACAGCGCAAGATGCTGAGCGATGGCGAGCGAACAGTTGACCGCGCTACCGTTGATCGGGGCGCGCAGTGTCACCATCAGCGCAGCCAGATGCAGCGGCACGAGTAACAGGGGCGCGGTGGTGTAATGGATCAGCGTCTGAACGCGCGGCAGCACCCGGGCGGAAACTTTGTCGCGGAAATAAAAGCCCGCGCTGTCCACCATCATATTCAGCCACACCGTGATGGCCACCGCGTCCATCGGCAGACTCCACCACGCGATCGTCGGACTGGTGGCTGTCGCCGTGATCATCCACACGATCATGCACAACGGCGGGATCGCGATCAACATCGCGATGCGCCGAAAACGTTTCGCGGCGGCGAGATCCAATCGATAGGGCCGGCGAACGTTTTTCGCCAGATCGTGCGATCGCGCAATCGCCATGAACGCTGTGCGGAAGAACGACAGCGGCGCGTTCTCGTCTTCTTCCCACGGGATCGGCTCTTCGCCAACGTTCCACCCAAAGCGCGAGCCGCATTCCGGACAACCGACGCCCGGCGGCAGCCCGCGCAGGTTATAACCGCAGCTCCCGCACGGCTGA
>JACMJD010000626.1 GCA_014380825.1 Phycisphaerae bacterium
CACACGTTTGCCCGCGAGCGCGCTCTTTGGCGCCAACTTTACTTCGCTGATCGCATGCGGCACGCCGCCGATCACGATCGATGACAGCACTTTGGTTTCCAGCGCCATCGCCGCCACCATCGGGGCCGCGAGCGACGATGAGCTGAACGCGACATCGACCGTTAGCGCGCCTTTAATTTTTTCAGCGATGCGCTGATCGAACAATCGCATCAACACGCGGATGTTCGGATTCATGCGGCGAGCATCCAGGGCCGCTTCAAGATTGGCCATGTCTTTGTTGGTGGCGATGATGATCGCACGGGCATGTTCGATGCCGGCGTCGATCAGCGATTGATCTTCCTGCATGTCGCGGATCAGCACGGCCGCGCCGTCGGCCTTGGCTTGGATGACGAAGGAATTGCTGTCGCTGGCATCCAGGATGACGACGTCGACATCCGCATCGCGCAGTTGCTCGTAGATGCGAAAGCCCAGATGCCCGAGGCCGGCGATGATCACGTGGTCGCGATAGGTGGAGGCCATCACTTTCATCCACTCCTTTTCTCCGCGTCGCCGGGAGATCATGAGCCAGCCGAACCGCACGATGCCTTCGCCGATCAGCACCACGCCGAGCAGCGGGTAAATCGCGTTGACCAACCCGACGTACCAAGGCCCGGGTGCGAAGAATTGCTGGGCGAGCAGCGCCATCCAAGCGCCGTACAGCGCTCGCCAGAAACCGGGCCGAGCGCCGTCGTCGCTGGGGCCGATCGCAAACACCGCCGTGCCGATCGCGGTGGCGGCGAGCAGCGCCAGCAGCGTCCAGCGAAATTCGTGGATGACCGCCAGCGCATACAGCCAGCCGGTGCGGAAGTCGCGGCGCCGGCGTCGGCCTGCTGGCACGTCGATGAGCTGATCGATCTGGCCTGGCACGAGTGTGGACTATACCCGCCGCCGTCAGCAATTCGTGGTCGTGTCGCGGGCAATGCCGTTTCGTCACTCGGCACCGACGGTTCGCCTGTGATTTTCGGAAGCATTTTGGGAATCGGTAGACGGGCACGACGATTGCTTTGCCTCAACCGTGGTGGGGTTTGACGCCCCGCCTTCATCACCACACGGATTCGGTAAGGAGACGCACAATGCAGCAAGAAGATCTTCGCGACCTGTACATCGACCAGCTCAAAGACCTCTACAGCGCCGAAAATCAGTTGATCAAAGCCCTGCCCAAAATGGCCAAGGCTGCGAGCAACGAAGATTTGAAGGCGGCGTTCGAAACGCACTTGGAACAGACGCGGGTTCATGCCGAACGGATCGACCAGATCATGAAGGACATGGGCGAGAGCCCGAAGGGCAAGAAGTGCAAAGCCATGGAAGGTCTGGTTGAGGAAGGCAAGGAAGCGCTGGAAGAGTTCGAGGATCCGGAAGTGCTGGATGCGGCCTTGATCGCCGCGGCGCAGCGCGTCGAGCACTATGAGATCGCCGGTTATGGCTGCGTGAGAACGTACGCTAATCTGCTCGGCGAAGACAAGGCCGCCAAGCTCCTTCAGCAGACACTCGATGAAGAAGGCAAGACCGACAAGCTGCTGACCGGCCTGGCGGAATCGTCAATCAACCTCGAGGCGGCGAATCAAGCTTGATGAAATGAATGGAGTTTCCAGATCAGCATGGACGCAAAATTGCCGGCCAGAAGCTTGGCTGGCTTGAATCCAATCTTCCCTATCGAGCCGCGCTCCATCGCCGCTGTAAGCAATGGAGCGCGGCCGATTTTGTTTGACGACTGTGGAGAAGTCGTATGACAGTTGCCGAATCGACTACGCGCGCCAAGGCTCGCGCAGACCGCGCGGCGGGCAAACACACGCTCCGGAGGTTTTTCCATGAGAACGGTTTGTCGCTCGTTATGTTCGGAATTTTCCTCACCTCCTGGGCGCTTCAGGCTCGCTTCGGATTCTGCGCCTACAACAATGAACAGCGCGACCAACATCAGGCAACCGTCACATTCGGAAAGTATCTGACGACCGCCCATTTCCTGGAAGCGACCGGGGAAAACTGGGAGAGCGAATTCCTTCAGATGGGCGCGTTCATCTGGTTCGGCGCGTTTCTGTTCCAGAAAGGCTCGCCGGAATCGAACGATCCATACGAAGAGGACGAAACCGCTCCGCTGACCAAGCATTCACCCTGGCCCGCGCGGAAAGGCGGATGGGTGCTGGCGATCTACTCGCGCTCACTGACCCTGGCATTCCTGCTGATGTTTCTGGTGTCATTTGTACTTCACGCGATCGGCGGCGCCCGCGAATACAGCGACAACCAAGTTGAACACGGCCATGCTGCGGTGACGGTCTTTCAATTCCTGGGGCGAAGCGAGTTCTGGTTTCAATCGTTCCAGAACTGGCAGAGCGAATTCCTGGCGATCTTCGCAATGGTGGTGCTCGCCATCTGGTTGCGGCAGAAAGGCTCGCCGGAATCGAAGCCGGTTAACGCGCCACATCACGTGAACGAGTGACGTTTGCAGTGACCGCTCGCCGCGATCCCTTCGCTACGCTAAAATGAGGTGTAGCGGAAAGGATCCATTCTCATGTTGAAGCAAGTTTACCTGGCCGGCGCGGCGCGAACACCGATCGGGACATTTGGCGGCGCGTTCGCCGAGCTTCCCGCCCCAAAACTCGGCGCGGCGGCGATCAAAGGCGCGCTGGAGCGCAGCGGCGTGCGCGGGGATCAAATTGACGAAGTCATCTTCGGCAATGTCGTCAGCGCGGGGCTCGGGCAGAACCTGGCGCGGCAATGTTCGCTGGGCGCGGGCCTGAGCAACACCATCGGTGCGACCAGCGTTAACAAAGTCTGCGGGTCCGGATTGAAAGCAGTGATGCTCGCGGCGCAGGCGATTCAGGTTGGCGATTCGTCGATCGTCGTTGCAGGCGGGACCGAAAACATGTCGCGCG
>JACMJD010000627.1 GCA_014380825.1 Phycisphaerae bacterium
ATTGTACCTTGCGCTAACCATTCACCGGTTTGACTCTCCACTTCCCGCTCTGCCCGAAAAACTTACACGGGTTGTCGTGGAACACCTCGACGCACTCGCGCTCCGTATGTCCGCGCCGCCGATACTCCAACATCGTGTCGGTCAGCATGCTCGGGCTCGATTCGCCCCAGTCGCTAGCGCTGTTCACACAGATCATCCGCGGGCCGAGCTGTTCGAGGATGTCGGCGCCGCGTTGCGGTGTCACCTTGGTGACTGGGTAGATCGTCAGGCCCGCCCAGAAACCGTTCTCGCGCGCCAGGCGGATCGTGTGCTCTTCGCAGTGATCGATCAGCACGCGTTCCGGTTTGATCCGTCGATCGTTTTTCAGGATGTCGACGATGATGCTCGTGCCTTTGTGTTTGTCGTCCAGGTGCGGCGTGTGGATCAGAATTAACTGATTGTGCTTGGCCGCCAGGTCGACCTGTTCTTCGAAGATCGTGATCTCGTTGCGCGTGTTTTTGTTCAACCCGATTTCGCCGACGCCCAGCACGCGCGGGTGCGACAACAGCGGGGGGATGAGCTTGATCACTTCGCGCGACAGCTCGACGTTCTCGGCCTCCTTCGCGTTGATGCACAGCCAGCAGTAATGATCGATGCCATACCGCGCGGCACGCTTCGGTTCGACGTCCATCAGATGCCGAAAATAATCCGCGAACGAAGCGGCCGACGATCGATCAAACCCCGCCCAGAACGCCGGCTCGGAAACCGCGACCACTCCCGCGCGGGCCATGTAGAGATAGTCGTCGGTAGTGCGACTGACGCAGTGGATGTGAGGGTCGATCAGTTTCATGCGAGTGGAGTTTGATCGCTGAACAACATCTGGACTTGCTCCGCTCTGTCTGACGATGGACCATTCAATATCCCCAACGACACGGCGAGCTGCTGAAGTCGCTTCTCGCTACGAACCAGCGATTCCCAATCGCTGCCAGCCGCCCGCTGGACGCGATCCAGATCCGCCGCCAGCGATAGAACGCGCCAGCGCATCTCCAGGAACTGTTGATCGAGGATCTCGTTTGCCGTGGCCATGGTTGCGATTGTAGCCGGAAATTTGCGCGACTTCGTCTCAACAGATTCCGCTTGAACTTCCGATACCTGTTGGCGTAATATTCGCTCATTCAGTGGTCCTGTGCACGGGACTTAACTGAGTGGCCGCTCATTGGAGTCTCCTTTCGATGAGTGTGTCGGTGTCTCGCGAAGGCGTTCGCGGGATTAAGAGCCCGGCGATTCTTGGTGGACTCGTCCACAGAAGAATGACGGCTTGGCAAGGCCTCGAGTCCGCTGTTCCGGAGCGTACAACATCCGGTGGCTTGGCTCGATCAGAACAGGAGGTGATCCGTGAACCTATTAGACAGTAAGTGTGGGCTGCTGTAAGCAGCTTCCGCCGGTGAGATTCCGGCGGTGAACGCGGCTGCTTTCAGCCGCTCGCAGCAGCTAAAACTGCGAGACGCCGGGATGCTTACATCCCGGCGTTTCTTTTTGCGCCGGGCGCTGTTCGTTCAGAATGATCATGACAAGGTGACAAGGTGAGGATGACAAGGCGAGATGCTTTTTCACCCCCTCACCTTGTCACCTTGTTGCCGTGTCACTCATCCCTGCCTGCCTTCGTCGCGCCCATCGACCTTAGCGTCATCTGCAGGCTCTCGCGGTTGCTCGCGTGCAGCAACGCTTCGCTCACGCTGATCTGTTCCTTCTTGAACATCGTCAGCAGGTCTTGATCGAACGTCTGCTGACCGTTGCCGCCTTGCTTCATGTAGTCGCCCAGCTCCAGCGCGCGACCTTCGAGGATGAACTTCTGCGGCACCGGGCCGCCTCGCAACACTTCGACGGCCGGGCGTCTGACGTGATCTCTACAGATGATCAACTGCTGCGAGATGATCGCCTCGAGGTTCGCGGCCAGTTGCGTCAGCAGTAGCTTGTGCTCGGCGGGCGGGAACATCGCGATGATTCTTTCCACCGTTTGCGGTGCGCTCGCGCTGTGCACCGTCGACAGAACCTGGTGCCCTGTATCCGCGGCACGCAGCGCGATCTTCAATGTGTCGACGTCGCGCAATTCGCCCACCAGAATCACATCCGGATCCTGTCGCAAACTCTGTCGCAACGCCTGATCGAAGCTCGGCGTATCCGATCCAACTTCAACCTGCGTGATCAAGCCCTGCTTGGGCGTGTGCAGATATTCCACCGGATCTTCAATCGCGATGATCTTCGCCGGCCAGGTGTTGTTGATCAGATCGATCATCGCCGCCAGCGTTGTGCTCTTGCCGGAACCGGTTGTTCCGGTGACCAATGTCAGCCCGCGCCGCGAGAGCGCAATCTCGTGAATCACCGGAGGCAGGTTCAGCTCGGCGAGCGTCGGGATTTTCCCTTTGACGATTCGCATGGCCATGCCCGCCGTGCCCAGGTGCAGATACGCAGAGCACCGAAACCGCGCGATGCCGGGAATTGCGTGCGAGAAATCCATGCCCTTGTAGAGTCGCTCTTCGAAATTATCGTGCATGCGCGGCGGCGCGATCGACGCGATGAAATCTCGCACCGCCTGGTCTGTCACCGCCGGCAGGTTCACCACGCGCATGATCCCGCCCACGCGCAGCCGCGTCTGCAGCCCGGCCTGAATGTGTACGTCCGACGCGTTGTTCTCGACCGCGAAATGCAACAGCTGATGAAAATCCATGAGCACTAACCCCGATGCAAAAACCCGCGCGCCGGCAGGGTCACTTCAGTGGCCCTGTCCCCGGCCCCGTTCTCCGATCACACAACTAATCTACCGTTAGTAAGTCGCGATCAGAAATGGAATGATGATCGCCAGCAGCAGCATCCCGATGAGAAGCCAGTAATGCCACGAGCGGAACGCCGACGGACTGTAATACCGCAGCACCTCCGGCGGCGACGATTCGTAATCCACAATCCGCGATTCGCTAAACACGTGCCGCGGGTCGATCTCTTTTCCAGCCGGAAGCGGCAGCTGCGGATACGCCACCTCGCGCGCCACGCGCATCGCCGTGTGCGTCGCACGCAGTGCGATGATCGTCTCTCGATCCGCGGCCGTTCGACGCCACCCGAACATACGAACGATTTTACTCTGCAACCTTCATCGCACCACCCAATAATCTCCGCAACGCCACCGGCCCCTTCACGCCGTACTGCCGATACAACTCCCCCGCCTGCATCGACACCACGCTGAAGCTGATCAACTGCTTCCGCATGATCTGCCGATAGCTCAGTCCGGCCAGGATATCTTCCAGAATCATCGCTCGCCGCTTCGAAGGCTCGCGTCGCAGGTGCGGATGAAACGCCACGCGCCGCTTCATCTCATAC
>JACMJD010000628.1 GCA_014380825.1 Phycisphaerae bacterium
ACGAACAACCCCATCATGCACATGATGAGGTCGGCCAATGTGAAGATCCACTCCGGGCATTCTTCACAGATCTCGTGCGGATCGCATTTGCAACTGGCTTTAGCCATTCAATTGCAGCAGCCAGCAGCGAGGAGCCAGAAGTTCTCTTCTCTTGGCTCCGGGCTTCTGGCTTCTCCTCTTACGCCGCTTTCGGCATCGCTTCTTGTTGTTTGTTACTAAGGAAGCTCATCAATTGCATCTCCACCACGCGCGGGTTGTTGCCCGCCTGGATGCTGAGCACGCCTTGCATGATGATCTCCTTGGCGAACGCCTCTTCCTTCGATCGGAGGCCAAGTTTTTCGGCCATCGGACCGGCGAAAAGATTCTGAAGCAATGCGCCGTAAAGTGTTCCGGTCAGCGCGCCGGCGAGCGCCTTTCCGATGATCGCCGGATCACCATTGAGGTTCATGAACATCCCGACCTGCGCGCAGAGACACGCGACCAATCCGCAGCCCGGACCGAACTTCGCCATGCTCGCCCAGAAATGCTTGCCGTGTTTGTGGCGCTCGAGCATCGCTTCGATTTCGATTCGCAGGATGCGCTCGATGATTTCCGGATCGGTCCCATCGATCGTGAGCTGTAACCCGCGGCGAAGAAACGGGTCCGGCGCTTCACGCGCCGTCGTTTCCAACGCGAGCACACCGTCTCGCCTGGCGGTCTCAGCGAACTGCACCATCTCTTTAATGATGTGTTCGACGTGCGTTTCCTTGGAGAAGATCAGCTTCTTTGTTGCACCCAGGGCACCGAAGATCGAGTGCAGCGGCATCGACGCCACCGTCGCGCCCAGTGCGCATCCGAGCACCAGCAGGATTTCCGCCGGTACGAAAAATGCGCCCAGCTTCCCGTGCGTGGCGTGGAACATCCCGTACATCAGCGCGCCCCAGGCGAGCACGTAACCAATGATCGTTGCCAGATCCATACGAATGCCTCAATTTCAACGGCCCCGCGCACGATGGGCGCGGTGCCCGATTGATTCAATTTCGGCAAAAAGGGGGGCGAGAGGTGAGAGATTATCGGAACTGCCAGCCTGCGATGCGCCCCGATCACGTGTAAAGTGTCTCGAATATGACTGAACCAGCGTCAAGTGATCCGCCCATCCTGATTTTCGTTCGCGATTTGATGTTCTCGACGCGAATCGTCGAAGCTTCGCGGGCGGCGGGGGTGCCGTTCAAAGTGATTCGAAAACCGGAGGCGCTGCCCGCCGAGGCGGGGCGATTCCTCATCGTCGACCTGAACCAGGAGGGTGCGATGGATGCGGCCGTCGCGTGGAAAAACGCCTCCGGCGGCAGGGCAATCGGCTTCGTCTCACACGTCGACACAGAAGTGATCGATCGTGCGAAGTTGGCCGGTGTCGATCGGATTCTGTCGCGAGGTCAATTTACCCAAGTCCTGCCAAACCTCGTCCGTGAATAGCCGACGCTTCAAAAACGGCCGGCGGTTCAGTATTGTGTGGCGATCAGACCTCGGACCAAGGAAACTGCTCATGACCATGACGATTAATAACTCCAAGATCAAAGATCTGCTCGGCCCCGACGCCGACCAGTTGCTCAGTTATCAGGCCAAGGGCTTCAACAAGAGCACGCTGCATCTGCCCGGGCCGGATTTCGTCGATCGCGTTGTATCAGCCACCGATCGGCCGCTCAACGTCCTGCGAAATTTCAATGCGCTCTTAAACCACGGACGACTGGCCGGCACCGGTTACGTTTCGATTTTGCCGGTCGATCAAGGAATCGAGCACTCGGCCGGCGCGAGCTTCGCGCCGAATCCGATCTACTTCGATCCGGAAAATATCGTAAAGCTTGCGATGGAAGGCGGCTGCAATGCGGTCGCATCGACGCTCGGCGTGCTCGGTTCGGTGGCGCGGAAGTATGCTCACAAGATTCCGTTCCTTGTAAAGCTCAATCACAACGAGTTCCTCAGCTATCCGAACAAGTTCGACCAGATCGAATTTGGCAGCGTGAAGCAGGCGTTCAACATGGGCGCCGTGGCCGTCGGGGCGACGATCTACTTCGGATCGGACGAGAGCACGCGGCAGATCATCGAAGTGTCCAAGATGTTCGCCGAAGCCCATGAGATGGGGCTGGTCACCGTGCTGTGGTGCTATTTGCGCAACCCGGCATTCAAGACATCCGATAAGGATTTCCACACCGCCGCCGATCTCACCGGTCAGGCGAATCATCTGGGCGTGACAATCCAGGCGGACATCATCAAACAAAAACTGCCCACCAACAACGGCGGATACAATGCGCTGAAATTCGGCAAGACACACAAGGACGTGTACGAAAAACTCACGCCCGGCGACCACCCGATCGAGCTGACGCGCTATCAGATCGCCAACTGCTTCATGGGCCGCGCGCCGCTGATCAACAGCGGCGGCGAATCAAAGGGCGCCAGCGACATGGCCGAAGCGATCCGTACGGCCGTGATCAACAAACGCGCCGGCGGCATGGGACTGATCAGCGGCCGCAAGGCGTTCCAGCGCCCGATGAAAGAGGGCGTCGGGCTGCTGAATGCGATTCAGGATGTTTACCTAGACGAGAGCATCACGATCGCGTGAGAAGCCATAATCGAAATCATCGAACAGCATCGCGAAGAGATCAATGCGCTATGCCGCAAGTATGGCGTGCGAAGGCTTGAGCTATTCGGTTCGGCGGCGAGCGGGGAATTTGACCCAACCGCGAGTGATCTCGATTTCTTCGTCGAGTTTATCTCATACGAACGAGGAATTGCCGACCGGTGGTTCGGACTTGGCGAAGATCTGGAAGCGCTCTTTCAGAGAAAAGTCGACCTCGTTAGCGCGCGAGCCGCGACGAACCGCTACTTCCTCGAGGTCGCGAACCGCCACAGGGTCGCACTCTATGCCGCCTGAAGAGCGAAAGCTGCTCGACGACATGCTGAACGCGGCGCTACACGTTCAAGAATTCTTGAGCGAGATTACACAGACGAAGCTGCCCATTCTGATCTCAGAACTGCGATCCTTCTGGTGATCCGCTCTTGGTTGCCGCAGTTCACGCATCGGTCGGATATTGCTCCGTCGCGGCCAGATACGCTTTCACCGCCGCGGCCAAACCACGCTCCAGCGCGTCGGCGATCAGGGCATGGCCGATCGAAACCTCGGCGATCTGCGGACAGTATTGAAGCAGCGCGGGGAGATTATCCAAGTTCAAATCGTGACCCGCGTTCACGCCGAGCCCCGCTGCCACGGCCGCCCGCGCCGCGTTGGCATATTTGCTCGCGACCGCATGAATCTCGCCCGTGCCGAACGCTTCGGCGAACGGTGCGGTGTATAGCTCGATTCGATCCGCGCCGATGGATTTGGCGATCGCCATCTCTTCGATCACCGGATCCATGAACAGACTCACGCGTTTCACACCGAAGCTGTGCAGTTGATCGATGATTGGCCGCAGGCGTTCGCCGTCGCGATGGAGATCCCAGCCGTGATCGCTGGTGGACGCGCTCGTTTCATCCGGCACGAGCGTCGCCTGCGTGGGTTTCACATCGCGCGCGAATTCCATGTACTTGTGAAACGGATTTCCCTCGATGTTGAATTCCGCGCCGCGTCGCTCGGCCAACATCGCGCTCAGCTCGTAAACATCGCGTGGGCGGATGTGTCGCTCGTCGGGCCGGGGGTGAACGGTGATGCCGTGCGCGCCGGCGTCGAGACAGATTCGCGCGCAGCGCAGCACGCTGGGAATTCCGATCGATCGCGTGTTCCGCAGCGTGGCGATCTTGTTGACGTTGACCGAGAGTTTCGTCATGCGTGCCCGCGCCCGATCAGTCGTCGCTCTTCTTCTTTTTCTTCGGCTTCGCAGCCTTGGCCGCATCGTCGGCGGACTGATCTTCGACCGTCACTTCGTAATCCGATAAATATCCAGTGATCACCAGTTGAAACCACTTGCTTTTGCCATCTTTGCCCATGCCATTGCTGTACGTTTTCGTCTCGACAGTTTGAGGCTTGCCGTTGCATAGGATATCGACCTGCGACCAGTTCACCGGCTTGTCTTCCACGTCGCGCAGGGTCTCGACCATCAGTGCAACGCGAAGATTCGCCGACGGATTGGGGCGACCATTGTCGCCCGTGTCGGCGCTGGCTTTGATCGACACGCGCCACTTCTGCGTGCCGGGCTGAAACTTCACCATCACCGGCTTGCTCTTGGTCCGCCCGCTTGCAGACTTGATTCTGTGCCACGGCCCGGATGCTGAATCGGATGGCTTGGTGGAAGGTGAATCGGATTGCGCGAACGCGATCGTGCAAAGCAGAACGATGGCCAGCGACGTGATGCGTCGAATCATGCCGGCATTGTACAGACAAATGCTATGCATGCGGTTTGAAAAGCGCCGCGTCGATGATCGACCAGATGTGGACGATCCAGCCCATCCAGATGAGCCACAACAATCCGGCCAGCACGAACATCACCAGCGCCTTCAGCACGCGGCCCTG
>JACMJD010000629.1 GCA_014380825.1 Phycisphaerae bacterium
ATCGCCGGTCATCGAGATTGAGATCGCCGCGGACTTCCCGAGCATCGCAATGGGAATCGCAGACAAGAACTGCCGGATCGGCTTGAGCATTTTGAACTTCGGCGGCAGCTCCGCCGCCCCGCGCAAGCTGCCAATCAGAAACACGCCCAGCGTCTGAAGCTGCTTGGCCATTTCCATCGCGACGAATCCACCAAACGACGCCCCGCCGACAAAGCATGGCCGCTTCGGATCGATCTGCAACGCCCATCGCTTGGCGTACGACTGGATCGAATCATTCGGCGCGGGCGTGATCCACTTCGGTACGACGAGATTTGGGAAGACATTGCGCTGAGGCGTGAACAGTCGCTCGTCAGCGCCCATGCCTGGCACGAGGATCAGCGGTGGTTGAAGTTCGGCCATTCATCGGATCGTAGCATCCTCGTATCACGGGCGTCTCGACCGTGTGCGGTTCGCGGCGCACGGGCGAGACGCCCGTGATACGTCGCAACTTGAATACCTCGCTCGAAAATCGTCGGCGCGTCATGCTATGCTGCTTTATTGTTTCAACATGTCCACCACACTCCCATCCATCGCCGTCATGCAGCGGGCGTTTGCTCGGAAAGATCCGTCGTTTGATGGCACGTTCTTCGTCGCCGTGAAAACGACCAGTATTTTTTGCAGGCCAGTCTGTCGCGCGAAGCCGCCGCGGGTGGAGAATGTGGAATTCTTTCCCAGTGCGCAGGAAGCACTCTATCACGGCTATCGACCATGCAAATTGTGCAAGCCGTTGGATGGCGGAGCGCGGCCGCCGGAGCTGGTGGCGAAGCTGATGAAGCTGGTCGAGCAGGACCCGGCGCGGCGACTCACCGAGCGCGACCTGCGCGAGCTGATGATCGATCCGACCACCGCCCGCCGGCAGTTTCGGTCGCACTGTCACACGACGTTTTCCGCGTATCAGCGAGCGCGACGGATGGGTCTGGCGTTGCGCGATGTGCGCAACGGCAAGAGCGTGATTGGCGCGCAGACCGTGGCCGGGTTTGAATCGAGCAGCGGATTCCGCGACGCCTTCGCCAAGATGTTCGGCACGACCGCATCGAATGCGCGGGATGTGAAGATCCTGACCGCGAAATGGCTCAGCACGCCGCTGGGTCCGATGCTGGCGATCGCCAACGACGACGGCATCGCATTGTTCGACTTCATCGATCGCAAGGGCCTTGAGCGGGCGATCGGCCGACTGCGGACCCGCTGCGGCACGCGCGGAACGCCCGCCGTGATCGTGGCGGGCGAGCATCGACATCTAACCGAGCTACAAAATCAGATGACGGCATACTTCGCGGGCGCAAGGCGCGAGTTCGAAGTGAAACTCGCAGTCTGCGGCAGCGATTTCGAAAAACGCTCGTGGGATTTCCTCCGCACGATCCCGTTCGGCCAGACGCGGAGTTATCGCGATCAGGCGATCGCGCTGGGTCAGCCGAAAGCGATTCGAGCGGTCGGTCGCGCGAATGGTATGAACTATCTCGGCATCATCATCCCATGTCACCGAGTGGTCGGCGCGAATGGCGATCTCACCGGTTACGGCGGCGGGCTGGCGCGCAAGCGATGGTTGCTGGATCACGAGAGGAAGATCGCCTCCGCCTCCTCTTGCGGTACGGCGAGAGCGGATTGAGGTGAGGGGCTTCGTCTTACCTCCTCGCCCAGTACTCTGGGAGAGGATTGAGGTGAGGGTCCGCGCGTACTCGCGTCTTCTCACAACGAAGAGCCTTCGCTGAAGCGAAGGCCTCTCACGCCTGCCCTCTCCCGGCGTACCGGGAGAGGGATCGATGCAATTCACTTCGCCCGGTTGAATCGATCTTCCGCTTGCTTCCAGTTCACCACGTTCCACCACGCGGCCAGATAATCCGGCCGGCGATTCTGATACTTCAGGTAGTACGCGTGTTCCCACACGTCGTTGCCGATGACCGGGAACGCGCCTTCCATGATCGGGCTGTCCTGGTTCGCGGTGGAGATGATCTCCAGCTTCTGGCCGCGCTTGATCAGCCAGGCCCAGCCGGAGCCGAATCGTCCCACTCCGGCGGCCTGGAACAGTTCTTTGAACTTGTCGAACCCGCCGAATGTGCTGTCGATCGAGCTGGCGAGATTGCCGACGGGGTTGCCACCCATCTTTGAGCTCTCGCGCGAGCCCATGATCTCCCAGAACAGATTGTGATTGTGAATCCCGCCGCCGTTGTTGCGGACCATCGTCTTGATCTCATCCTTCACGATCGCGCAGTTGTTGGCGAGCACATCGTGCAGCGGCTTGCCATCCAGCTCCGGCTGCTTTTCCAGCGCCTTGTTGTAGTTGGTGACGTAGGCCTGATGGTGTTTGCCGTGATGAATCTCCATCGTCTGCTTATCGATGTGGGGCTCAAGCGCATCGTGCGGGAAGGGAAGTTGAACGAGTGTTTGCGGCATGGAGAGGCTCCTTCTGAGTTGAATTGGTGTCGAAGCGTATCCCTGCGATTGGCGCGGGTCAACGTGGGAATGCAGAATGAAGAATGAAGAACGAAAGCGTGTTCAGCCACAAAGGCACGAAGAGCACGAAGAATTCACAAACAACTCGTTTTGGTTCTCTTCGTGTCCTTCGTGCCTTCGTGGCCGCATTGCATTCTGCACTCTTCATTCTGCCTTCTGCATTGGCTTATGCGGATGCGGGATTTTCTCAGCGGCTTGGGCAACCTTCTCGACGACCTTGACTTCAATCGCTTCGACTTGAGCCGCGTGACGTCGGCGCCAGATGAACCACGCGATCAATCCGACCGCCAGCAGCACGCCGCCGACGAAGAACCATTCCTTGAACTCTCGGATGCGCGCTTCGGTGAGGTTGTTGCCCAGCCAATATCCGACCGCGACGAAAAACCCGCCGCTGACAAGCGCGGCCAGGCCATCCGCGATGATGAACTTGACGAAGTTGTAGCGCGTCGCGCCCGCGGCCACCACCATCGCGCCGCGGATTCCGGCGAACAATCGCCCCACCGCGACCACCCAGATGCCGTAGCGATCGAACATCTTCTCGACGCGCTCGATCCGCGCGCGGGTCACGTGCTTGCCGATGAACGGCACGCGCGTGATTTCCATCCCATATTTCCTGGCGATGTTGTAGAGCACGCAATCGCCGCCGATGATCCCGCACCACGCGGCGATCGCGACGATCACGAGATTCATCTGCCCCTTGGCCACCAGCGCGCCGCCGATGATCAGCGGGACGTCCTCCGGCAATGGCAACCCAAGTCCGCACGCGAACAGCAGCCCGAACAGCACGAAATAGCCGCCCGTCTGAATCCATCCCTGGATCTGCGAAAAACTGAACGCGATAAACATTGCGGCGAACGCCATTGAGGCCAGCCTAGATTAGAACACGCGACCTTTCAAACTGAGTATTTGTCGCGCAACTACGAGTCGTCGCGGCGCGGTATATACTGTGACGATGATTCGAGGGCTAAGGATTCTGATCGCCTGCGTCGCGTTGCTGAGTTCGGTCGGCTTCGCGCAGAATTTCTCGACCACGTTTCCGGCGACGTTTCCCACCGCAGAAGCTTCGGCAACGATCAAGATCGATTATGTGAAGATCACGCCCGCGCTGAACTATTCCGCGCTACAGGCCGGCCAGCAGGCGGTGCTGGCGGTGGCGCTGGACATCGAAGAAGGCTATCACTCGCAATCGCACGTGCCGGTCGGCGACGGGAACATCAAGACGGAAGTCGTCATCGAACCGAATACGGCCCTGAAGATTTCCGCTCCGCTTTATCCACCCGGCAAAGACATCTTCCCCAAAGCGCTCGGGCATCTGAATGTGTACGACGGTCGCGCGATCATCTACGTGCCGATCGAGGTGAAACCCGACGCGAAGTCCGGCGATATCGAGATCAAAGGGACGCTCATGATTCAGGTGTGCGACGACAACCAGTGCTACATGCCGGAGGATGTGCCGTTCACGATCGCGACGAAGATCGTCCCGCCCGGGCAACCGCTGAGCGCGAACCATCCTGAGCTGTTCAAAGATTTTGATCCGACGACATTTGTCCGCGCCACCGACGCTCCCGTTAGCGGCAGGCCAGCGTGGCAGCAATTTGGCTTCGCCTTTTTCGTCGGGATGCTCTTCAACGTGATGCCGTGCGTGCTGCCGATCGTGCCGTTAAAGCTGATGGGCTTTTACAACGCGTCGCAGGAACATCGCGCCAAGAGTCTGGCGCTGGGCGCGGTATTCAGCATCGGATTGATCGCCACCTTCGGCGCGCTCGCGCTGCTGGTCGTGGTCTTTCGCACGCTGGCGTGGGGCGAGTTGTTCAGCAACCCGTGGTTCGTCGGCGCGATCGTCATCATCCTGCTGATTCTGGCGCTGCAGACATTCGGCGCGTTCGAGGTCGTGCTGCCGAACGCGATCTACAGTGTCGCACCGAAAAGCGAAACGTACCTCGGCAATTTCCTCTTCGGAATATTGACTGCCATTCTCTCGACGCCGTGCACGTTCGGAATGTTTCTCGGGCTTCTGGTCTGGGCGTCATCGCAGGCGGCGATTATCGGCGTGGCAGTGATCATGACGGTGGGCGTTGGGATGGCGTTTCCGTATTTCGTGCTGAGCGCGTTCCCCGAAGTCGCGAAAAACTTCCCGCGCACCGGACCCTGGGCGGAAATCGTCAAGCAGATGATGGGATTTCTGCTGATCGCGACGGCCGTGTATTTTGGCCGGCGGTTCTTGCCAGAGTCGGTCAGCGACACCGGATTCTGGTGGCTGCTGTTCGCCGTGATCGCGGCCGCGGGGGTTTTCCTCGTCGCGCGAACGCTTCACTTCACGAAGCGGGCGCTGCCCGTCGCAATCGCAATCGGCGTCGCATTGCTGCTGGTCGCGCCGTCGTTCGCCGTCGTGCAGCGGCTGACTTACAAGCCGATCAACTGGATCAAATACTCGCCCGAGGCGCTGGCGGACGCGCGAGCGAAGGGCAAGTCCGTCGTCGTCAAATTCACCGCAACGTGGTGCGGCAACTGCCAGGTGATCGAAGGCACGGTTTATGTCGACAAGCGCACGGTCGAAGCGGTGAAACGAGACGGCGTGGTGATGATCAAAGCCGATCTCACGAGCAAGTCCGCCGCGGGATGGGATCTGCTTCGCAGCCTGCATCCGGTCGGCGCCATTCCGTTTACGGCCGTCTATCTACCGAGTGAAACGGAACCACGCAGGCTCGCGGGAATCTATCAATCGGATGACTTGCTGCAGTCGCTGTCGCGCTGAGAAGTTGATCAGCGTCAAGAAGCGCCATGTCATCCTGAGGTACTCCGAAGGATCTGGCCGGCGCTGGCAAGCGGGCCAGATGCTTCGGAGTACCTCAGCATGACAACACGTGGTTGATTTGCCGCTTCTGAGACACTCTCAGCATGACAGTGCACGGTTATCACGAAATCGGCAATTCCCAAACCGCGCCTGGTTGTCGATGCGTCGCGGTGATCGATTGATCGCTGACCTCCACATCGAACTGATCGGCCGCTTGTGGGAACGATGTGTATTCCGGCGGCGCGGTCTTGCGATCGGGAAAACGTTCACGCCACCGCCGCTCGTCGAATTGCTGATAGGCCTTGAGCGCCTCGGGATCTTTCTTGCTGGTCTGCCAATCGTAGTTGCCATCTCTGATCGCCAGCGTCGCCAGGCGAATATCCTTCACAGCCTGCCGATCGACAATGCCGACGAGATAAACAAACCGTCGTTGACCATTCACCGATGTGTGACGAAGCAAGACCGCGTTCGCATCGGTCGACTCGCGCGGGTTCGGCGAACCGAGCGTCGAGAACCCGCGACGACCGTCGGGCAGCTTCACGTCCTGCAACGCGTTCGGATCACCGCCGCCAGTGTCAGCCACGTAGCGTTCCACACCATTCTGCCACGAGGAAAGGCTGGCCGCGCCACCGCAACCGGTGCTCACAAGCGAGACGATGCACAGGACTAACGGCAGAGCGCGCGTCATCGACGCGCACCGATGGAAAGGTTCTGCGGCCCGGTCGACGCGCGCATGACAGCCGCAAGCTGATCGTGACCGGACTTCACTGCAACCTCGATCGGAGTGCCGCGCCCGCCGGCGCGCGCCTGCACGTTCGCGCCGTGTTCCATCAGCAGTCGCGCCATCGTGCCGAATCCGCGTGATGCGGTCAGATGCAGCGGCGTGGCGCCATAACTGTCGGCGATGTTCGCATCCGCGCCGGCATCCAGGAGAGCAGCGACGATCGCTTCATCACCGCGCCGAACCGCACCGTGCAGCGCCGTGCAGCCAAAGTCGTCGCGGCTGTCGATCGACGCGCCGGCGTGAACGAGTTGGTCGACCACGTCCGCGACATTCTCGCCGCGAGCGTGAACGGCAGCATGAAGAGGAGTAGCGTGGAACGCATCAACCGCGTTCGGATCCGCCCCGCCACGCAGCAGAGCCGCGACGACCTTCGCGTCGCCGGTGCCGGCTGCATCAAACAGCGCGGTGCGGCCGTCGCGGTCGCGGAGCTTGGGATCGGCGCGATAGGCAAGCAACACGTCGATCGCTTTCACGTTTCGCGCGCGGGCGGCCCAATGCAGCGGCGTACGACCGGCCGCATCGGGCGCGTTCACATTCGCGCCGCCGCCGCACAATTGCTCAAGCTTCTTCGGATTCTCGATTGCACCATGCAGCGATTCTGCGAGATTTTCGGTCGCTGCAGCGTCGCCGTCCTTGAAGCAGATCTCGTGGATCATGATGAGGTCTTTATCGTCGCCGCGATGTCCGTAATTGACGCCCCAATACGTCCGCAGCTCGTGCGTCTTGTCGGCGAACCACTGCCGTGAGTGTCGCTGCCCGTTCGCGTCGACGTGAAGCCCGATGATGGCGTCCGCATTCGCCCTGGCCATATCGCGAACGCTCGGGCGCATGAAGTCGAGATACAAGCTCGGGTTCAGCGTCTCGTCGTAATGATCGGAAACGAACCACGCCCAGAAATCCGAATCCGGCCGAACATGGTGCGCGATCTTCCAATACGGCCCGTCGCGTTCG
>JACMJD010000630.1 GCA_014380825.1 Phycisphaerae bacterium
AAGCAGCTCGCCGGAGCTGTCGCTGGACATGCGGCCGGAAGACTTCTCGACGCCGTCAACGCAGCCGTCGGACTCGTCGGCTGCCAAGGCGGATTCATCCTGGAGCATAAGCCCGTTCTTCTTCGGCGGCTTCCGGCAGATGTGGCTGTCGCGTTCCGACAACAGCAGTGGCCCGGCGACACAGCCGGCGGAGACGACGATCACCGAGTTGCCGACGGAAGAAGTCTCACCGTCGAACAACAGCGGCGACCACAATAAGTAACCCAGTGCGTTGCGCACGGAGCGGGCGCGCGTCAGTCGATCGAATGGAGTTAGAGCATGCGCATTAAACCGTCATGGTTGATTACCGCCGCCGCAGCCAGTGCAATTGTGCTGGCTACGGCGGGCTGTGGAGACAAGGCACGTAAGACGCAAAAGGAAGAGGCCACGCAGAATTGGAATGCTGCGCGGGCGACGGTTCTTGCGGGGCTGGCGCGCGATCAGTTTCAATCCGGCAACTTCGACCAGTGCCACGCCACGCTCAACGAAGCGCTGCGGATGGATCCGAAGAACGCCAGGTTGCACGTGTTGGCGGCGAAGCTGTCGATCGAGCAGGCCAGGCTCGAGACGGCAGAGCGCGAGCTGAAAACGGCGCGCGAGCTCGATCCGAAGGACGCGGAGGTTGATTATCTTGCGGGCGTTGTCTGCCAGCGCTGGCAGAAGAACGAGGCCGCGCTCGAGTACTACGATCAGGCCGCGACCAAGGCGCCCAACGAGCTGCCATATGTGCTCGCCAAGGCGGAGATGCTCGTGACGATGGATCGCACTGAAGAAGCGCTCGCGGTGCTTCAGGACCGCGCTACGTTCTTCGAACACAGCGCGGTCATCCGCGATGCCGCCGGTCAGTTGCTGCTTCAGCAGGGTCGATATCCCGAGGCGGTCGAAACGCTTCGGCAGGCGAGCGTGCTGGCGACCGACGACTCGGGCATTCGAGAGCACCTGGCCTTCGCAGAGCTGTACAACAAGCAGTACCGCCAAGCGTCTGACCTGTTCACCCGATTGCTGAAAGAGCCGGCGAATCAGCAGCGGGCCGAGCTATTTATGGCGCAGGGCGAATGCCAGCTTCAATTGCATAAGCCGGCCGATGCGCGAGGCAGCTTTGAATCCGCCGTTCAACTTAATCCGTCTAACCCCGCCGCGTACTTGAGCCTGGCCAAGGCGGCGCTGGAACTGAACGATCTGCGCCGCGCCGATCTTGCGGTCCGCAAGGCAGTGGCGCTCGATCCGAAGTCATCAGAAGCTTATCTCCTGACCGGTTACCTCCGTCTTCGCGAGCGAAAGATGACGGATGCGCTTCAGGCGTTCACGCGCGCCAGCCAGCTTGATCGTCAGGACACCGTGAGCCTGTGCATGATCGGCTACGTGATGGAAAAGACCGGCCAGCCGAGCGCGGCGTTGCAGTATTACAACCGGGTGCTTCGCGCGAAGCCCAATGACGAGATGGCGACCAAGCTGATGGGCTCGATTGCAACGGTTGAGACAGGCGAGTGATTTGTTCGTGAGAAGTGTCTTCCGGGAGTGAGAAGTTGGATTCGCGCTGTTGGGGCGCGAATGTCGGGTAATGGTTTCGGCGTCGATCGGAGCGTTGGGCGTGCGTCGCGGCAAGGTGCTTTCCATTTTGACTGTGCTGCTCGTGCTGGCAGGCATCGCCTGCGTTGCGCGTGATGCCGGGACGATGTTTCGTCAGATCGAAACGCATTTCACGGCGTTCCTCGGCGCCGGATTGCTCCTGCTGGGCGCGACGGCAGGTTTCCTCACGATCACGATCTTCCGCAAGGATTGCCGTCACCTGACGGCGATCATTCAAGACGTCTCCAAGGGTCAGCGGCCGGGCATTGTCGACGCCGGCGATTCTGAACTCATTCCGCTCGTCACATCGATCAACGAGTTGGTCACCTTCGCCGAGCACAGCGTGACGGACGCGGCGATGAAGGTGAAGGAGATGGAAATCCAGCTCAAGGTCGCCACCGCGCAGCGGCAGCATGCCGAGGCGATTCTGTACAGCATTTCCGACGCGGTGCTCGTGACGGATGTGTTCGATGAACTGGTCCTGGCAAACGAGGCCGCCGCCCGGACGTTTGATTTCGATCTGCAGAAAGTACACGCCGCTCGCGGACCGGTCGAGAACGTTCTGCGCGACGAGACGATGATCTCGATGATCCGCGACATGCGCAAGAGCAAAACGACCAACGGCCGACGCATCGTCGAGCATCAGATTGATGCAGAGGGGGAGCGACGAACGTTCAAGGTCACGCTCTCCTGCGTCACCGACCAGGCCGACGAGCCGGCAGGCGTGGTTGCAGTGTTGCACGACATGACGCGCGAGAAGGAAGTCGCCGAGATGAAGAACGACTTCGTCTCGAACGTCAGCCACGAGCTGCGCACACCGCTGGCATCGATCAAGGCATACGTCGAAATGCTGATCGACGGCGAAGCGGACGATGAGAAGACCAAGCGCGAGTTCTACGACGTCATTCAGAACGAAGCGAACCGCCTCGGCCGATTGATCGACAACATTCTGAACATCAGCCGCATTGAGTCCGGCCTGATCAAGATCAACAAGCAGCCGCAGAGCCTGGCGATCGTGTTGAAGGATGCGGTGGAAGTGATCCTCCCGCAGGCGAAGACCAAGCAAATCAAGATCGTCGAAGAGATCACGCCGGTCTTTTATCAGACGCAGGCGGATCGCGACATGTTGTATCAAGCGGTGCTCAACCTGCTGAGCAATGCGGTGAAATACACGCCCGAAGGCGGCACGATCACGATCGCGACGGTGATCGACGAGGCAAGCAAGAAGGTTATCACGCGCATTTGCGACACAGGTGTAGGCATTCCACCGAAGGACCTGCCATTTGTGTTCGATAAGTTCTACAGAGCCGAGGCTAATAACCGCATGGCTAAAGGCACCGGGCTTGGGCTTTCGCTCGTCAAACACATTGTCGAGACGGTGCATCAGGGTCGGATTTTTGTGGAGAGCCAAGTGGGCAAAGGAAGCTGTTTCGGTTTCGAACTGGATTTGTGCTGAACGAGGACGGGGAAGTGATGAGCGACGAAAACAACCACAATCTCGATGGCGATACCGAAGGCGCAACCAGCGCGTCCGCGGGCAAGACGATCCTGGTGGCGGATGACGAAAGTCATATCCTGCATGTCGTCTCCCTGAAGCTGCGCAACGCGGGCTTCCGGGTCGTCACGGCGCGCGATGGACAGGAAGCATTCGAGATGGCTCAGCAGGAGCATCCGGATCTGATCATCACCGACTATCACATGCCGCAGCTTTCGGGTTTGGAACTGTGCCGCAAGCTGAAACAGGACCCGGCGACGCAGAACATTCCGGCGATCATGCTCACGGCGCGGGGCTATCACCTCGAGCCGCATGACACGGAACAAAGCGGCATCTTGCGAATGCTCAGCAAACCGTTCAGCCCGCGCCACCTGCTGGCAACGGTGAACGAGGTGCTGGCTAACGCGGCATAAGGGGATTCGTACGATTGTGAGTTTGGAAGTAGTCGCTATGGCATCGCAGACGTTGAACAATCCGATCATCGACGCAGCCTCGCAGTTGCCGATTCCGACTAACGCGTTGGAGACGCTGACGCAGCGCCTTCGACCCGGCGGCGTTTTCACGCTGCTGATCGGAACCGACGGCGCCGTGCGCTTTTGCGACGCAGCTGCCGGAACGTTCTTCCAGCGCTACGTGCTGCCGATGCTGCAATATCGCGAGCCGAGTGACGATGAACTGCGCTCGCGCGTTCGCGCGGTCACCGCGACTTCAGGTGTCGCGGTGTGGGATTTCCTGCCGGGCGTCACGATCGCGGCGTTTCCGTACGTCGAGAAAAAGCAGCTGGTCGGAATTCTCGCGGTGGCGGCGAAGAGTTCTTCGTTCAAGCTCAGCGAAGATGTTGTCCGCAACTGCTCGCGCCTCGGCCTCGATGGCATCTGGCTCGCACAGCAGGCCGAAGAGCTGCCAACGTATGGTGAAGAAGCGATTCAGCGCCAGGCGCGGCTGATGCTCTCGATGTTGCGCGACCAAATCCGCGTCACCAACATGGAGAAAGAGCTCGATTCGCTATCGGGCCAGCTGTCGAACACGTACGAAGAACTGAGCCTGATTTATCAGATCTCCAGCGGCATGAAGGTGAACCGCCGCGCGGACGATTTCTTCAAGCAGGCGTGCCTCGACGTGATGGAAGTGATGAGCGTGCGCGGCATGGGCGTGGGGCTTCGCGGCGACCAGAACCAGGGATTGGAGCCCGTGCTATACGGCGCGCTCAGCCTGCCGCCGGGCAAAGTGCATCGCCTTGCCGACGAGTTGATCTCAGCACTCACCGAGCGCAAGAGCCCGCTGCTGGTTCACAACCTCGGTAAAGACAAGCGATTCCACTGGCTAGGCGAATACGCGCAGCAGTTGCTCGCGGTCCCGCTGATGCGGCAGGAGCAGGTGCTCGGCTGCCTGTTCGCGTTGGACAAGCAGGCGGGCGAGTTCGATTCGGTCGACAGCAAGCTGCTGAACTCGATCGGAAACGAAAGCGCGATCTATCTCGAAAACGCGATGCTGTTCGAAGACGTGCACAGCCTGATGATGGGCTTGCTGCACAGTCTGACGAGTGCGGTCGACGCGAAGGACGCGTATACGTGCGGTCACTCTCAGCGTGTCGCGCTGTTAAGCAGAACGCTCGCCAAGGAAGCCGGCTACCCGGACGCGCTCGTCGAGCGCATCTACATGGCCGGCCTGCTGCATGATGTCGGCAAGATCGGCGTCCCCGAAGCGGTTTTGCAGAAGGCCGGCAAGCTGACGCAAGAGGAATTTGAACAGATCAAGAAACATCCGGAGATCGGCGCCCGAATTCTAAAGGATATCAAGCAGGTGGAGGACATCATCCCCGGCGTGATGTATCACCACGAGCGCTACGACGGCAAAGGCTACCCCAGTGGCAGGGCAGGCGAAGATATTCCGCTGTTCGGCCGCATCATCTGCCTGGCGGATTGCTTTGACGCGATGACGTCGAGCCGCACGTATCGCAAAGCGTTGCCGCTGGAGGTGGCGCTCACGGAAATTCGCCGCTGCTCGGGCACGCAGTTCGACCCGACGCTGACTGATTGCTTCCTGAGGATCGGCGAACAGCGTTTGCGCGACCTGCTGAAGGATCATCACGAACAGGCGAAGAAGCTGCTGGATTTACAGCAGAATTTGCAAGATGTAGTACCGCCACAAACGACGGCGGCGTAAGCGGGACGAAGGCGAGGATGAGATGCCGATCAAAACCGACGAATACAACAACGTCTGCGTGCTGGGATTGAGCGGCGATCTCATCGGCGAAGATTGCGCGCTGCTGCACAAGCTGGTGGAAGAACAGGTCGACAAGAAGCAGATCATCGATTTCGTCGTCGACCTGGAAAAGACCGGCTTCATCGACAGCGAAGGCCTCGAATCACTGCTCTGGCTGAAGCGCAAGAGCGAGGACCTGTTCGGCCAAATGAAACTTGCGTCGGCGGATGAAAACGTTCGAAAGATCCTGGAGATCACGCGGCTGGAGCCGCGATTCGAAGTTCATCCGGATCTGCCGACAGCGCTAAAGACAATGCGATGATCCAGACAGCCACCCGAAAACCTCTCGGCCAGGTCCTGCTTGCGAAAGGCATTATTCAGCAAGAGCAGTTGGAGCGCGCGCTGGAAGAGCAGAAGCGCAGCGGACACCAGAAGCTACTTGGCGAAATCTTCGTCGAGATGCGATTCTGCACCGAAGACCAGATCACCGAGGCGCTGGCGCATGCCTACGGCGTGCCGTACGCGCGCATCAGCCCGAGGGTGGCGGATCCGAAGGTCATCCAGATCCTGCCGAAGGAATTTCTCGAGAAGCATCAAATCCTGCCGCTGTTCCTGGTGGAAGGAATGCTGACCGTCGCCGTGCCTGAGCCGGCGAACGTGTTCTTGCTGGAAGAAATCGAGCGGCTCAGCGGATATCAGGTGCAGCTCGTCGCCGCGACGACGCGCGACATCAAGGCGACGCTTCAGACTTATCTGCCGACCGACAAAGTCTTCGTCATCGATGACATCATCGAAGAGGTGAAGCCCGAAGAGTTCGCGCTCATCGAGGCCAAGGTCGAAGACATCGCGAATCTCGAGCAGGCCGCGGGTGATTCGCCGGTGGTGAAGCTGGTTAACTACTGCGTGTATAACGCGGTGAAGGAAGGCGCCAGCGACATTCATATCGAGCCGGGCGACAACATCCTGCGCATCCGATATCGAATCGATGGACGACTGACCGAAAAGCTCCGTCCGCCGCATCAGATGCACGCGGCCGTCGCGTCGCGCATCAAGATCATGGCGGGGCTCGACATCTCCGAGCGCCGCCTCCCGCAGGACGGCGGCATCCACGTGATGATGGACAAGCGCCCGGTCGACTTGCGTATCAGCACGATGCCCGGCAAGCACGGCGAAAAAGTCGTCATCCGTATCATCGATAACGACAAGGCCAGCGTCAGCCTGGAGAAGCTCGGCTTCAACTACGACACACTGAAACAGTGGCGAAAGCTGATCGCGATGCCCAACGGCATCCTGCTGGTCAGCGGTCCCACCGGCAGCGGCAAGAGCACGACGCTGTACGCCGTGTTACAGGAGCTGAATCGTGACGACGTGAACATCTGCACGGTCGAAGATCCGGTGGAGTACGCGCTGTCGGGCGTGAATCAGTTTCAGGTGAATGAGCGCGCCGGCTTCAATTTCGCCAACGCACTGCGAGCACTGCTGCGACAGGACCCGGACATCATGATGATCGGCGAAATCCGCGATGCCGAGACCGCGCGTCTGGCGACGCAGGCGGCGCTCACCGGGCATCTCGTGCTTTCGACATTGCACACGAATGATGCGCCGGGCGCGGTCACGCGATTGTTTAACCTCGGAATCGAACCGTATCTCGTCGGCGCGACGATTTGCGGCGTGCTCGCGCAGCGACTCGTTCGCAAGCTCTGCCAGCGCTGCAAAGAAGCGTACGAGCCGAGCATCAACGAGAAGCGTCAGATCGAAAAGTTCGCCGGCGATGTGAAGACGCTCTTCAAGCCCAAGGGATGTGCGCACTGCCGCAACCTGGGCTATAGCGGGCGAATCGGAATCTATGAGCTGTTCATGCCGGATGATGAGCAGATCGAGCGCATCAGCCAGGGCGCCAATCTCAACGAAATCCGTGACCGCGCCCACAAGGCCGGCATGCGAACGCTGCGGATGGACGGACTGGAAAAAGTGAAGGCCGGGATTACGACGCTTGAAGAAGTTTACCGAGTAACCGCATGAGAGAGGGCAGAGTTCAGAGGTCAGAGGTCAGGAATAAATCGGA
>JACMJD010000631.1 GCA_014380825.1 Phycisphaerae bacterium
GCTTCGAATTTCACAACGGCGTGAGCTATCGAAACCTGCTGGTTTATCGCGGCCACGAGAAGTTCGACATCACCTCCAAGCCGCCACACGAGATTCCAGAAGAAAAGATCGATCGCTACCTCCCGCGTGGCGAGGGTTCACAACTCCTCCGCAAGATCATCGATCGCTCGCGCGAAATCTTCGCCAAGCACGAGATCAACCAGGTGCGCCTGGAAACCGGTCACAACCCCGCCACGCAAGTCTGGCTCTGGGGCCAGGGCCACGCGCCGGCCATGCCGAAATTCGTGGACCGATTCGGCGTCCAACGCGGCTGCATGATCACCGGCGTCGATCTGCTTCGCGGTCTCGCCAACCTGCTCGGCTGGAACGTCCGCGAAGTGGAAGGCATGACCAGCTTCCACGACACGAACTACAAGGGGCAAGGCAAAGCCACCGTCGCGGCGCTCGATGAATACGATCTGGTTTTCTCGCACGTCGAAGCGCCAGACGAAGCCTCACACCAAGCCGATTGGAAAACCAAAGTCGCCTCGATCGAAGCGATCGATGAACACGTCGTCGGCCCGGTGCTGGAAAAACTCCAGACCTTCCCCGAGTGGCGAGTGCTGGTGATGCCCGATCACCCCACCAACATCGCCACCCGCAAGCACGGCTACAGTTGGCCGCCCTTCTGCATGGCCGGCACGCGCGTGCGGAGCATCCGCGAATTGCCGTACAGCGAGAAGAATGCGGCGGAGTCGGATCTAAAAATCGAGCGCGGGCATGAGTTGATGGAATATTTTCTGCACGGTGGAATGCGGAACTCTTCGTAGCACGGGTTCCCCAAGTGCGTGCCTTATTTTGCGAAGCAAAATCCACGGGTTGAAAACCCGTGGTACGAAATGCAAAAGACGCTTCCAATCATCGATCGACTGCTCAAATCGTCAGAGCCATCGATCTGTTTCAAAATCCGCGTGGGTGTGCTTGGGGAAACCGAGAACTCCGCATTGATCCGTCGCTTGCGAAACGAGATCCGCGAATCGCCGCGCGTGCGTTCGCTTCTTCAACGACAAGACAAAGAGACCGGCGAGATCTGCTGCTTCAAGCATCTGTACGACAAATGGCAAGGCACGCACTGGATTCTCGCCAGCCTCGCTGATCTGGGATATCCGACGGGCGATCGATCGCTCCATGCCGCCCGCGATCAGGTCGTCGACTTTTGGCTCGGTGAAAACTTCTACAAAGAATTCGACGCGCGCGGCGCTGCCGATGTCTACAAATCCGACGGCGGCGTGCCGCGGATCGAGGAACGCTATCGGCGCTGCGGATCACAACAGGGAAACGCACTGTGGTCGATCGAAACGCTCGGCATGGCGGACAAACGATCCGAAAAGCTGGTCGAGCGATTGCTGCATTGGCAATGGCCAGACGGTGGATGGAATTGCGACAAGAACCCGTCGGCGGATACGTCGTCGTTCATGGAAACGCTGCTCCCGATGCGAGCGCTCGCGCTCTACGATCGCACGCATAAACATAAACGCGCACGCGAAGCGGCACGTCGGGCGGCGGAAGTTTTCCTGTCGCGGCGACTGTTCAAGCAGCGTTCGGATGGCAAGATTATCCGCCGCGAGTTCACGCAGCTTCATTATCCGCTGTACTGGCACTACGACATCCTCGGCGGCCTGAAAGTGCTGGCAGAGATGGATCTGCTCCACGACGAACGCTGCAACGATGCACTCGACCTGCTGGAAAGCAAACAACTCCCCGACGGCGGTTGGCCGGCGACAAGCCGTTATTACTCCGTGTCATCAAAACAAAAGCACGGGGCCGATTTCGTCGACTGGGGCGGCACCGGCGCCCGCAAGATGAACGAATGGATCACCGCCGACGCACTGTTCGTCCTGCATCGCGCGGGACGACTCAAGTCATGAGCAGGCGAGAAGGCACAAACAGAATTCCTTCACCTGCTCACCTCCCCACCACTTCATCCTCAATGGTGATCGTCCAGCGGCCCGATCGCGTTGGCGATCTTGTCAATCTCGCCGGCGTCGATTAGCGAGCGGAATGCTTTGGCGATCTCGGGTTCGAAGAATGTGCCGGCGCCGGTAAGGATGAACTCAGTGGCCTCGGGCTGCGTCCACGCTTTTTTGTAGACGCGCGGCTGCGTTAGTGCGTCGTAGACGTCGACCACATGCACGATGCGCGCATCGATCGGAATGTCCGTCTTCGATAATCCATCGGGATAACCGCTGCCGTCCCAGTTTTCGTGGTGGCTGCGGGCGATCTTTCGGGCGCGTTCGAAGAACGGGCGCTTCGAGAGGATGCGCTCGCCGAAGAGCGTGTGCTGCTTCATTACGAAGCGTTCGCGGTCGTCGAGCGGGCCGGGCTTTTTGAGTATGTCGTCGGGAATGTGAATCTTGCCGACATCGTGCAGCACCGCGGCGTAGCCGACGTCGCTCGACGTCGTTTCGCTCAATCCCATATTCTTCGCCAGCATTTCCGCGAATCGCTGGATGCGCCGAACGTGCCGGCCGGTGTCGGCGTCCTTCGCTTCGCTGGCAATCGCGAGCATGTAGATCGCATCGAGGTTGGCCAGCCGCAGCTCTTCGGTGCGTTGTCGCACTTTGATCTCGAGCGACTCGGAATAATCCTTCAGCTCCATCGCGTGCTCCAGCGCGTTGTCGCCGACCTGCGAAAGCAGTTGCACGTCCTCGCGCAGCGCTGCTTCGGCCTTCTTCTGCGCGGAAATCTCAAACACCGTGACGATGTGCAGATCCTGAAGCGGCTTCGCCAGCGGCCGCGCGGACATCAGCACCGGCACGCGGCGATCATCCTTCGCCGGAAGAACGAATTCGAAATCGCGCGACTCATCCACTTTCTGCAACGAAAGCTCGATGAACTCCCGATCCTTATCCGACGCATACAACCCGCGCACGTTTCGGCCGGTCACTTCTTTGCGCGCCCGATCCATCAAGTTGCATAGTCGCGCGTTGGCGAAAACGATGGTGCCCTCTCGATCCAGCAGCGCGGCGCCGCAGTTGAGCGCATCGAGAACGTGTTCGATGTGTTGCAAATCTTCCCGTTGTGCCTGGAGTTTCATTCGCTTGTATCGTATCCGGAAGAACGATCGAAGATAACGAAAACCGTCCAGGTTGAACGCGCGCCCGCCGCACCTATAATCGCCGCGCGCCCATGGGCTTGATCGTTCAAAAATTTGGCGGCACGAGCGTCGCCGACGCGGAAAAGATTCATCGCGCTGCGCGCCGCGCCATCGGTACCAAGGAATCGGGCAACCAGGTTTGCGTCGTCGTGAGCGCCATGGGCGAGACGACCGATGATCTGATCGATTTAGCCCGGAAAGTCTGCGAAAACCCGCCTAAACGTGAGATGGACCAGCTCCTCGCAACTGGCGAGCAAGTCACCATCGCGCTGATGGCGATGGCAATCCACGGGCAAGGTCACGAGGCGATCAGCTTCACCGGCGGGCAGATCGGGCTGGTCACCGACAACGCGTTTTCCAAGGCGCGCATCCAGTCGATCAACAAGCAGCGAATTTTCGAACAGCTCGACAAGGGCAAGATCGTCATCATCGCCGGCTTTCAGGGTGTCACGCCCGAAGGCGATTACACCACGCTCGGGCGCGGTGGCAGCAACGCGACGCTCGTCGCGATCGGCGCGGTGTTGCAGGCGGATGTCTGCGAAAACTACACCGACGTCGACGGCATCTTCACGGCCGACCCGCGCATCGTGAAGAATGCGCGGAAGATCGATCGCATCAGTTATGACGAGATGCTCGAGCTATCCGGTCTGGGCGCGAGCGTGCTGCAAACGCGCGCGGTGGAGTTCGCCAAGAAGTACAATGTGCCGATCCACGTGCGCAACAGTCAGAACGACAAACAAGGCACGTGGATCGTTGCGGAGACCGCCAAAATGGAACACATCGTCGTGTCCGGGGCCGCGCAGAAATCGGATCTGATTCGAGTCACCATCAAGAGCGTGCCGGATCATCCGGGTGTCGCGGCGCGCATCTTCGGGCAGATCGCCGAGGCCAACATCATCGTCGACGACATCATCCAGAACGTGATGGACGACGGGACGGCCAACATCAGCTTCACCGTCGAGCACGGCGATCTGCACGAGATCAAACCAGCTGTCGAAAAGCTCCGTCAGGAATTGGGCGGCGGCACGCAGGCGATGTATCAGGGCGACTTAGCGAAGGTCAGCGTCGTCGGCGTGGGCATGCGCTCGCACACCGGCGTCGCCCAGCGCATGTTCAAGGCGCTGGCGGATGCGAAGGTGAACATCCAGAACATCACGACCAGCGAGATCAAGATCAGTTGCATCATCGCGAAGGACGATGCACATCGAGCATTGCAGATCATTCACGATGCGTTCGAGTTAGAGAAAGAGCCTTAGCATGATCGACCCGCGACTCAAGACTCGCCGACGAATGCACGTCATCGGCTGGTCCGTCGCCGCGTTGATCGTTGCCACGGCGATCGCCGAACGCGCTGGGGCGTTTGGTTATCGTGGCGATGATTGGTCGCGATACAACCAGAAACGCGTGACGGCCACCGAAGTTCTGGGCGGCGACACGTTCACGGCGACACTCCACGCCAACCCCCAAAACGTCGTCACGATAAGACTGCTCGGCGTCGACGCGCCGGATGGGCCACATTCGCATTGGTATGATGAGGCGAAGAAATACACCCAAGCGCGGCTGGCGAATCGTTCGGTTGTGTTGCGCCTCGACGGCACGCAGACGCGCGACGATCAGGATCGCCTGCTTGCATACGTCTATATCACAGACAATGACTGCCTGAACGTTGACATCGTCCGCGACGCCCAGGCGTTCGCGGATCGGCGGATCAAGCACACGATGCGATCCGCGATCGAGCAGGTTGAGAACGACGCGCGGAAGAAGAAACGCGGGATGTGGAAGAATCTCACCGACGATCAGCAACCCGCATGGCGGCAGGATTGGCTGCGCAAGCTTCGCAGCACGCGGCGGAATTGAAGTTCGCGGCGCGCTTTGCAATACTCTGCGCGCTCGAATCCACGAAAGGACCAGAATATGACACAGGAAGATCCGTCGACCCCTCCGCCATCGTCGACGACCCCGCCGGTTACGCCTGATTATGGACAGTCATCCGGCGGAATGTTCGCCCCGCCGCCGGCGCCTACATTCCAGTTGGACAAGGACGCCCGCTTGTGGGGCATGCTCGCGCACCTCTCGGCATTGGCGGGATACATCATCCCGCTGGGCAATTTCGTCGGGCCGTTGATCGTCTGGATGATGAAGAAGCAAGAGTATCCGTTCGTTGACGATCAGGGCAAGGAATCGCTTAACTTCCAAATCACGGTCCTCCTCGCATTGCTGTTGCTCTCGCCGACGGTTTGCATCGGCATCGGCCTGATCATCCTCCCGATCGTTGGCGTGGCGGCGCTGATCTTCATCATCATCGCAGGGATCAAAGCGAACGAAGGCGTTGCGTATCGCTATCCGTTTGCACTGCGTTTGATCAAGTAAGTTGATCGTCAGAAAACAAGAGAGGCGCGACTCGTCGAGTCGCGCCTCTTTTCATTTCCTGAAGACAGGGTCACTGAAGTGACCCTGCCGGTTCATCCCGCTTTTGCGGGATAGTGTTTAGGTGGACTGGACGGATGCGGGATCGTCGGCTCGTGGGCTCGCGGGTGCGCGCCGTTGTAGACGTCCTTCATCCGGCTCGTCGTCAGGTGCGTGTAGATCTGCGTCGTGCTCAGGCTCTGGTGTCCCAGCAGCTCCTGAACGCTGCGCAGGTCGGCGCCGTTATTCAGCAGATGCGTCGCGAAGCTGTGACGCAGCGTGTGCGGACTGATTCCCGGATCCAGGCCGGCCGTCACGAGATATTTGTCCAACTTGCGGCGGACCGAGCGGGTGCTCAGCGGCTCGCCATGCTTATTGAGGAACACGCGCGTTGCATGCGTGCTCGCCTGACAGCGGCTGTCCAAGGCGCGCAGATCGAAATAGCGCTGGACGGCTTTAATCGCCTGCGAACCGATCGGCGTCAGGCGGTCCTTGCGGCCCTTGCCGCGAACGCGGAGAACGCCTTCCTGCAGATCGATGTCGCTCGTTTCCAGCTCGACCAGTTCGCTCACGCGAATGCCGGAGCTGTAGAGGACTTCGAGCATCGCCTTGTCGCGCGAGCTGAGCAGATCGGCGTCGCCCGGTGCATCCAGCAGCTTCTGAACCTGTTCCAGGTCCAGACACTTAGGCAGGCGCTTTTCCTGCTTGGGCGTGCGGATCGTGCTGAGCGGATTCACCGTCACCAGTCCGCGACGGATCAGGAACTTGTAGAAGCTGCGCAGCGTCGCGAGTTTTCGCGCCGTCGTGCTCTTCGTGTAGTTCTGTGCGTACAGGTACGCCAGGAACTCGCGGATGGTCAGCGGCTCGCAGCCGACCTGCTTCTCGTCGAGCGAGTTGCCCGAGCGTGGCTGGTTGGCGTGTGATGCGCCGATCTCACCGCTGAGGAACTGCCCGAACTGAATCAGGTCTGCTCCATAGCTCTTGACGGTGTAATCGGAGAAATGCTTTTCCAGATGCAGGTAATCGAGGAACTGCTGCACGAGCGGAGAGAAGTTCTTCTTCTCTGGCGCGTGATGCCCGCCCTGTCGTGCGGAGTCGATCGAGTGCGTCGGAAATGATTGCGATGGTGTCGCGGTGGTCGAGGTGGCGCTGGTGCTCATAAAAACCGAGTTGGCATGAAGGACATACCAGTGCAAAAGCCACTCGGCCGGCGACTCCGGGTGGCAACACGCGTGAGGCGATCCTCGACACTCACGAAGGAAACGTTGAACGATGAATTATGAACGATGAATAAAATCTGGCTTCATCTGCTCGCAACTCGTCGTTCTGTTCCAATAACTTCCTACGCAGCTTTCTTCGGCAAAAAGGTCTTCAATTCTTTCGCCAAATGCTGACCAAGCTGATGGGACAGCACGGCGGCGTCGAACCAGTCGAAGTGCATCTCGCGCTTGTTGACCATTTCGATCAGCGCATCGAGCACTTTCGCTTCCTGTCCGACCTCGTATCGAAAGCAGAAATGATCCTTGCCCTTCAGGAGTGACAGGGTCTTCACTGTTGGCGTTGGCGTGGACGTCGATTCCATCTACGTATCTCCCGCGAATCAGAAGTCGAGGCATTCACTTGACCCTGGCAATCACCTGCTCGATGAGTTCGTGGTAGACGAACCCGTTGTAGCGATCGATGCTCGCCAGATATTCTTTTGTTCCCATCGGCCCCACCGGATCATTTCGACCGGCGGCGTATCTCAGCAGCGCTTCGCGCACGGAGCCGTTGGCCGCATCAAACATGCCCACCGCCTGCACGAATGCGGGCGATGAACCGGGCGCCGGCAGCGATTGATCCGCGCTCGGCGCCGCTTGTCGCGCCAGCTCTCGCGGATCCACACTTGCCGGCCGCGCCCAATCGTCCGGGCGACTCAGCACCTGCAAGCTCGCGCCGATCTTCGGCGGCATGTACGGGTCGTACGCGGTGATCGTCGGCACGATGATTCGATCGCACCCGAGCATCTCGCACACCAGCGCCGCCTGCTGTTCCGACTGAATCTTGTCGATGTTCAGCCGCGCATAAACCTCGGCCACC
>JACMJD010000632.1 GCA_014380825.1 Phycisphaerae bacterium
GCGGGTCAACCCGCCGCAAGCGGCGGGGCTACACGAGCGCTCAGGAGGACGGCTCCTGTCCTGATTACTTCGCGACTCGCTTTTAGTTCTTCGCATCAGGAACCACCGCATCGCAGTCGCGCTTCAGTTCGGGAACAGCACGAGCCAGTCCCGCAGCTGTGCGATCGCGCAGCTTGAGGATTTGTTCGCGTCGCACGAGCACGCCGTCGATGGTGATGGGGAACCGTTGTTGCGCGGTCCAGCGCGGAACCCGGATCGCCGCGGCGAGCAATCGCGTGACGGCTGCGCCGAGCGCAAACGCGTCGAACGCGATCGACGCTCGCCAGAAATCGTGCGATTCCATTTCTTCGATTTCCGGATCGCCAAGATCGACTCCGTAGAGCGACGTGTGCTTGCCTGCCTTGCTCATTTCGATCGCCTGGGCTGCGTAGCGCGCGACGTCGTCGTAGAACGCGACGATCGCGAGCGGCGCTGATTTGCGTCGCAGATGTTCGACGATCTTCGGCAGGATCGTCGCGCCGCTGCCTGGAATTTCGCGGCAGGTCACGCCGCGCTGTTCGGCGATCGCGTCGAGAAATCCCTGCTGGCGCAGCCGCATGTGCGGCAGCTCGCGTTCGCCGCCACCGATCAGAATCACGTGACCGATCGCACCGGTTTCGGCGAGTCGACCCGAGGGTGATCGACGCAAATCGGAAGCGGGCCGATCGAGCATGTCGGCGAGCAGCGCCACTGCGAGCATCGCGCCGGCGCCGATATCGTTCAGCACGATCGACGGCGTGTTCAGCGGCGGGGCGAGCAGGTTCGACGTGACGACGGCCTTGCCGGCGCGGCGGGCACGCTCGACCAGCGGATGCAGCTCGACGGCCTGCCCGGAGTGAATGATCACGCCCGCCGTGCGCGGGTCGGCGATCGTCGCGTCGATGCGGCGCTTCATCGCCCGCATATCGCCGTCGGCGGGGTCGCGGTCGTTCATCGTGAAGTTCAGCGATCGCGCCTGTTCGCTCGCGCCCGCGGTGAACGCAGCCTGGAAGCTGCCGGCGTTGAAGAACTGGACGAGGCTGAACCGCTCGCCGCCGCCGCGCGTGATCGCAGCAGCGTCGGCAGGCCGCAGATCCGTCGCGGTATCAGCCGATTGCAGCGCTGCGATCGCGGATTCGTTCGTCCAACCCAGCTCGACGATTGCCGGGCCTGATCGATCCAAGCGAGTTCGCAAAATCCGCAACTGCCTGGATCGAACGCGATTGAACCGGAAGACGTTCGCGTTGAGCGCGGCCGCGATCTGCGCGAGGCTGTCGCCGGTGACGTGTTCGAGCACGTGATCGACGCGCGATCGCGCAGATCGCGTCAGATCTTTCCCCGCGATGCGCAGTGGTTGGGCCAAAGCTTCCAGCTTGCTCGGCGGAGACGCGTGCTCCATCAGCTCGGTCAGAAATCGCCGCCCGCTCTGGATTTTCCCCAGGCGCGATTTCAGCGCCGAGTGATCCGACTCCTGCGACGGTCGACGACCGGCGCTGCGCAATTTGGATTCCACGTCGGCGGCCGCACGCTCGGTCCAGCGGATCGCCAGACGGAGCGTCGCTGGCGTGGGGCGGCACTCGGTCGCCCAGCCGTTGTTCAAGGAGGAGGTCATCGGATGCATCAATGGTAAATGATCGGCGATGCATTTACGAATGCAATTGGCCGGACCATTTACGTGATTTCACGTAATTGGTTTGCTCGAATTATGTTCTGGTTTACGCGGCGTCGCTGGACGATGTTTCGCGTCATATGACGATCTTGCAGCGATTCGCGGAACTGGACCAAATCCTGCGTGGCGAGGAGCGCCAGCCACCGCGCGAACAGTCAGGTGCGATCCGCCTCTGGCCAGCGCTAATCGCGCTGGCGATGTTCTACGGGCTGTGCATGGGCAGCTTCGCGGTCGTTAGCGGTCGCGCCGGCGCGTGGCGGCAGATGGTCTCGGCCGCGATCAAGGTCCCGGCGCAGTTCGCGCTCACGTTGCTCGTCACGTTCCCGTCGCTCTACGTGTTCAACGCGCTCGTCGGTTCGCGATTGGGAATCCGGTCGCTCGCACGCCTGCTGACGGCCGCGATGGGCGTGAGCATCGCGCTGCTCGCGTCGTTCGGAACGATCATCGCGTTTTTCTCGTTCACGACCGACAGCCATCCGTTCATGGTCGTGCTGAACGTGATCGCGTTTGGCGTCTCGGGGATTCTTGGGTTGAGCTTTTTGTTGCGGATGCTGAAGCGCGTGCCCGTTCGATCAGAGGGGGCGGACATGCAGGCTGAAGCCTGCACGCCGGCCGGAAGGAGCGCGACAATCGTGTTCCGCATCTGGTTGATCGTGTTCGCGCTGGTGGGCGCGCAGATGAGCTGGGTGTTGCGTCCGTTCATCGGTGGTGAAGCGGAGTTCGCGCTGTTTCGATCGCGCGGATCGAATTTCTTTGAGGCGTTGTATCACCTGGTGATGAAGCTGATTGGAGGGTGAACATGAAAGAGCAGGTCACGATCTCGATGCTCAGCTACGCGCCGCCCGAACTCGATCGATCGCATCGACGACTTCGCGCGCTCGCGGCAGCGTTCATCGTGCTGCATCCGTTCATGTTTCACGTGGGTGTCCTCGTCACTTGGCTGTGCGCGTGGACATCCCTCGGACGTCCTCCTCGGCCAAGCTTGGATGACCCGGCGATGATCGGTGGATTCGTACGCGTCCCGTACGCGATCAGCGCACTGCCCCTCGTGTTGTGGCCCGTGGTCGCGTTCCTGGCTGTCCTGATGATGGTGATCCTGTTCACGCGCTATCGCGCCCTCTCACGACTCTCCGCATCGATGGGTGTCGCGTACGTGCTCGCGTTCGTGCTGTTGCGGTGGGATCCGGGCAACCTCGTCTGTTGGTACATGGATTGACCCCAATGCAGCTACGCGGCCGATCTGCTCGCACCGCACTTGCCTGCGCGCTGATCTATGGCGCTGCGATGGGCTGCTCGGATGCGCGACCGATTCAGATCTTGTACTCTGCGATCAAGCTGCCGCTGCTGCTGAGCGTGACATTTGTATTTTGTCTGCCCAGCTTCTTCGTGATCAACACCGTTGTCGGTGTCAGACAAGATTTTCTTCGTGTGTTGCGGGCGTTGCTCGCGTCGCAGGCGTCGATCACGGTGGCACTGTGCTCGTTCGCGCCGTTGACATTGTTCTGGTACCTTTCGACGGGTAACCATGAGCTGCACATCCTGTTCAATGTTATCGCCTTTGGTGTCGCCAGCGTCGCGGGACAGGTCGTGTTACGTCGACACTACGCGCCGCTGACCGCGTCGGCGCCGGTACACACGAAGCTGCTGAAACTCTGGCTCATCGTCTTCTCCTTCGTCGGCATCCAAGCGGCCTGGGTGCTCCGGCCATTCATTGGTGATCCGACGCGGGGGACTCAGTTTATGCGGGATGATCCGTGGACGAACGCGTACGTCTGGCTCGCGCGGATGATCGGGCGGGTGATCTTTTCGTGATGCTCAACTGTTCGAATGATTGGGCGTGCGCGCGTCGTCGGCGTCGTAGGCTTGTTCGGACGCTTCGCCGACCACCTCGACGCGCTCGATCGAGATGGCGCGGCCGGTCGTTTCGTCGATCTCTGTGATCGCGCCGCTCAGACGGACATCACCTGTCGCGACATCGAACGAGTGCGGCATGTTCGTGGTCATGTATTTGATCACGCGATCTTTGCGTCGACCCAGCACCGAATCGTACGGGCCACACATTCCAAGGTCGGTGATGTAGGCGCTGCCGCCGGGGAGGATTTTGGCGTCGGCGGTGGGGATGTTCGTGTGCGTGCCGAAGATGAAACTCGCCCGGCCATCCAGATAGTGGCC
>JACMJD010000057.1 GCA_014380825.1 Phycisphaerae bacterium
AGACTGCGGTCATGACCACCATTGGCATGCACTACGACGTGATCGAAGGGAAAGAGAACACGTTCGTCAAAGCGTTCCTGAACACGATCAACGTGATGAAATCGCTCCCGGGCCACCTCGAGACGCGGATGTTTGAGGACGTCGAGAAGAAGGGCAGCTACGTCATTCTCAGTCAGTGGCAAAACAAAGATGACTTCGAGTCGTTCATTCATTCCGACGCATTCAAACAGACGGTCACGTGGGGAAAAGAGAACATCCTCAAAGGTCGGCCACAGCATAAAGTCTATTTGAATCAATGATGTTGTGCTGTTTGCTCATTCTGTTTTGCTTCGTCGAACCGTCGTCGGCGCCCGCGCCAGCACCGACGACGCAGCCGGATTATTTCTCGATGTCGCCGGACGAGTTCGCGCAGAGCGAGGCGGCCAACCGCGTGATCAACTTCGATCGTCCCGATCAAACGCTAATCAGCGCCGGCATCCTGCACGAGACGAACCGCTGGCGAGCAAAAGAGGGATTGAAGCCGCTGATGCATCATCCGAAGGTGGACGATGCGGTGATGATTCATGTGAGAGACATGGTCGCCAAGAATTATCTCGCACATGAGGAGAAGGGCACCAAGACGCCGCAGCCGATCGATCGCGTGCGAGCGGTCGGGCTGATGCCGATCCTCGTCGCCGAGAACATCGGCACGGCATCGGGCATTCAATACAAAGGCGGCGAGCCTGTCTTTCCGCTACGGCAGTGGCGGCGCGAAGGATTGAGCTATAAAGAGAACGGCCCTGCCATTCCTCCGCACACGTATCGAACATTCACGGAAGTCGTAGTGAAGCAGTGGATCGATTCGCCAACGCATCGCGCAAACATCATGTTGCGCGATGCGAAATGTCTCGGCAGCGCAGGGCTTCCTGCGAACTTGAAGGGACAGACGGAAGCCGAGTTCCATAAATTCTACACCGGCCAAGTGTTTTTCACGCCGTCGCGGTTTGCGAATGATCAGCCGCGTGATCGATCGAAGGGTAAGCGCCAGCGCGATCAGGACGATGCCGATCGCGACGCGCCGCGCGACGACGACGACAAACACGAGCCGGTTCCGCCGGACCCGATCGGCGAGGATCCCAAATCCGGCGGAGGAAATTAAAGCAGTGAGCGAGACGCCCGACCTGTCCGTCAATCTCGCCGGCCTGCGGTTGAGAAATGCGACGATGACGTGTTCCGGCACGTGCGGCTACGCGTTCGAATACGCCGACTTCATGGACCTTTCGCAACTCGGCGCTTTCGTCACCAAATCAATTACGCGCGAAGAACGGAAGGGCAACGAGCCCGCGAGAATCGTCGAAACCCGCGCAGGCATGCTCAACGCGATCGGCTTGGCCAACGTCGGATTAAATCGCTTCCTGTCTGAAAAAGTTCCACTGATCAAAAAGATGCCGTGCCCGGTGATCGTGAACGTGGCCGGGCATTCGTACGACGACTACATCGAGACGTGCGCGGCCATGAACGGGCTCGATTGCATCGCGGGCGTGGAGCTCAACGTCTCGTGCCCAAATGTGAAGGACGGCCTGACATTCGGTACAAATCCCGCGCGACTCAAAGACCTGACGCGACAGGTTAAGACCGTCCTGCCGAACAAGCCGCTGATCGTGAAGCTCTCGCCCAACGTAGAAGACATTGTCCTGACCGCCGCCGCCGCGATCGAGGGCGGCGCGCAGATCCTGTCGCTGGTCAACACGTTCACCGCGATGACGATCGACGTAAACAAGCGCCGCCCGCGCCTGGCAAATGTCACCGGCGGACTCTCCGGTCCGGCGATCAAACCGATCGCGCTTCACTTGGTCAGTCGCGTCTATCGAAACGTCGCGAAGGCCGCAAACGTGCCGCTGATTGGGATGGGCGGAATTCAAAACTGGCAAGACGCGGCCGAGTTCGTGCTCGCCGGCGCGAGCGCTGTCTCGACCGGCACCGCGCTCTTCGTCGACCCGGCGACGCCGAACAAAATCCTCGTCGGACTGCGTGAATATCTTGGGAAGCAGAAAGTGTCGCGCTTGAGCGATCTTGTAGGAACGCTGCAACTTCCCACCGACGAACCGCGCAAAGCGCCGTATCCCTGAACGCAAAATCAAATGCGGCCACGAAGGCACGAAGGGAATACAAAGAAATTCAATTTGAATTCTGCTTGGTTATTCCTTTGTGACCTTCGTGCCTTCGTGGCTGAATCCGCTCTTATTCTGCGTCTCACTCGACGAACATCTCCCTGATTTTCGCTGCGATATCATCCGCGCGCATCAAACTCTCGCCCACCAGCGCCGCGCGCACGCCTTCGCTTGCGAGCTTTCGCACATCGTCCTGGTCGTTAATCCCGCTCTCGCTGACCAGCACGTCTTTGTCTGCCACCAGATCCGCCATGCGCATCGTGGTGCCCAGGTCGGTCTTGAACGTTCGCAGGTCGCGGTTGTTGATGCCCAGCAGGCTGTAACTGCGATGCGGGAAGCCGATCACGTGATCGCGCACGCGCATCAGGTTGTCCATGTCATGCACTTCGATCAGGCACGTGAGGTTCAGCTCGGTGGCCAGGATTTGCAGGTCGATCATCTCATCGGTTCGCAGGCACTCGGCGATCAGCAAAATCGCATCCGCGCCGGCAGCGCGGGATTCGTACACCTGATACGCGTCGATGATGAAATCCTTCCGCAGCACCGGCAGCTTGACGTTCGCTCGCACCAAATCGATGAATTCAATCTTTCCCTGAAACGAGGGCTCATCCGTCAGCACGCTGATCGCATCGGCGCCGGCGGCTTCGTACGTCCTGGCGATCTTCACCGGATCGAAATCATCGCGAATCACGCCCGCGCTGGGCGACGCCTTTTTGATCTCGGCGATCAGATTCATGCGCTTGCCCTGCGGCTTTCGCGTGACGGCCGCGAAGAAGTTCCGGGGGCGGGGGAGCGATTCGATTTTCGATTTGAGTGAATCGACCGGCGCGCTCGCCTTGCGCTGTTCGATTTCGTTCCGCTTGTATTCGAGAATTTGTTCGAGGCGCGTCTGCATGGCAAAGACAGGACACTGCTGGTTAGAATCACCCGCCGCTCCAGTTCGGCGCGCGGCGGGCCACTCTAAGACGGATCGAACGCATGTCAATCAGTATCGTCGCCGCCGCTGCTGCAACGACGATGACCACCCAACCCATGACCAGCCGCGGGGAAATCTCGTTCGCGGCTATACTCTTAATGGTATCGCTGACGATCGCGTTCTTCGCCGGCGCATTTCGACGCGACAGCGTCTTGGGGCCGTTGCGGTTGGATGAATCCGATTCGCCTCTGCGGATGTTGTCGATCACATTTCTCGGGATCGCATTCTGGTTCGGCCTCGGCGGGATGTACCTGGCGCTGGTTCACGGCAACGAAATCACCGCGGCCCGACAGCGCAATCTCGAATTCACGCTTCCGCTCCGCGAGAACGTGATCGTCAATGTCGCGGCGACGGCGATCGCGCTGATCGCCGTGTTGCGCGCCGATCAGATCCTGCTGCGCGACGGGATCCGAAAACTGGGATTCACGCGACGTGATTTGCCGCCCGGGGTGGTCGCCGGATTTGTCGGCGCGGCGATCGCGATTCCACTGACGTTCGCGATGTCGATCTTCGTGACCAACCTGTGGTCGATCCTGAAGCTTCGCCCGCCGCAGGAACATCAGTTGATTCGGATGCTGTTCGACGACCCCGATCAAATGGTGCGCTGGCTCGTGGTTGTCTCGGCCGTGATTGTCGCGCCGCTGTTTGAAGAGACGATTTTCCGCGGCCATATTCAAAGTCTGATCGCGCATACGATCCGCCGATACCGCGGGATGGCGCATCCGTTCGAGCCGATCGCCAGGTTCGATGCGCCGTGGATTCGCTGGCTCGCGATCTGCGTGTCGGCTGCGTTGTTTGCGGTGATCCACGAGGCCGGCTGGATGATGCCGCCGCTGTTCGTCCTCGCGGTTTGCTTCGGCTACGTTTACGAACGCACGGGCAAATTGTGGGCGCCGATCCTAATGCACGCGCTGTTCAACGCCACGTCGATCACTCTGGCGCTCTTCACGCATACGTGATCTTCACTATGCTGGTGAAAACTTAGGTCCACGAATGAACACGAATGAACACGAATAAGATTCAACGTTTCGCATTTCGTTCGTGTCCATTCGTGTTCATTCGTGGATGAAAATGGTTTTCCTATGATCTCGATCGACGAACAAATCCGAATTCTCGGCCGGCGCTGCGATCAGATTCTCAGCGTGGATGATCTGCGCAAAAAGCTGGAGCGCAGCCAGAAGTCCGGCAAGCCGCTGCGCGTCAAACTGGGATTAGATCCTACGGCGCCGGACGTCACGCTCGGCCATTGCGTGCCGCTGAAGGTCGTGCGGCAGTTTCAGGAGTGGGGCCACAAAGCGGTGCTGATTATCGGCGATTACACCGCGCGCGTGGGCGATCCTTCCGGGCGAAACGAAATGCGCCCGGTTCTTTCCGGCGAACAGATCGACGCGAACGCAAAGACGTACGTTGCACAGCTCGGCAAGGTGCTGATGACCGATCCTGAGCATCTCGAAGTTCGATTTAACGGCGAATGGCTCGCGAAGATGAACCTCGTCGACTTGATTCGTCTGGCATCGCGAAAGTCAGTCGCACAGTTGCTCCATCGCGATGATTTCGCCAAGCGCATGGCAGCGCATGTCGACATCCGTCTGCACGAAATGCTCTACCCACTGCTGCAAGGTTGGGACAGCGTGATGATCGACGCCGACGTCGAGATGGGCGGCTTGGATCAGCTCGTGAACAATCTCGTTGGCCGCGAGTTTCAGCAGAGTGATGGGAAGGAAGGCCAGGTTGTGATCGTCACGCCACTGCTGGTCGGCACGGACGGCGCGATCAAGATGAGCAAGAGCAAGGGCAACTACATTGCCGTGACCGATCCGCCTGCGGGGCAGAACGGAATCTTCGGCAAGGTAATGAGCCTGCCGGACAGCGTGATGGAGATGTACTACACGCTGCTGACCGATCTGCCGATGGACGATGTGAAAAAGAAAATCGCCGAAAAACCGCGCGACGCCAAGATCGCGCTGGCCAAGCACATCATCGCCTGGCTGCACAGCCCACAAGAAGCGGACGCGGCCGAGGCGGAGTTTATCAAGGTCTTCAGCAAAAAAGAAGTCCCCGAGGAAATGCCCGAATTCACCGTCGGCCCGGGCCCGCATAAAGTCCCGCCGCTGATCGTCACTGCAAAGCTGGCGGCGTCGAACAGCGAAGCGATCCGAAAAATCCGCGAAGGGGCGGTGAGCTTAGATGGTCAGAAAGTTGGCGACGACAAGAAGGAAGTGTCGATCGACAGGCCGACCGTGCTGAAGCTGGGGCGGAAGTTCGCGAGACTGAAGCCGTGACGAGATTACAAGGTGACAAGGTGAAGG
>JACMJD010000633.1 GCA_014380825.1 Phycisphaerae bacterium
AGCTGCATGAAGCAAGGCAAGTCTGAATCATTGTCCCAAAAAGTCCCAAAATGTCCCGTCGGCCGAAATCGTCTCATCGACAACTTTCGGCCGGGCCGAGCGTTGTCGATCTTGACGCGTTGCGGGGTGGGCAGAGGAGAGAAAAGGTGTCGGAAACGAACCCATTTTCGTCGGTCGGTCGATCGGCGCGTAGATACAATCGCGGCCTTGCGTTGGGCCGATTCGTCGGGTCGGCGCGATCCGAAAATCGCATGCGATCTGACGGAACGAACCCATTTGCCGCTTGGTGCGGCTACCCGCCGCAGCAGCGGTAACCTGTGACGTTGTGGGTTGTGAACTCGGCGGCTGTATAGTTCCGCTCGGGAACACCAGCGAATGGCCACATCGGACGCCGTCTCATCCAGACGTCACGACGAAGACGCCGAGCTGCGCGAATTTCGCGAGCTGATGTCGCCGCCAACCTCTTGGGAAGACGGCTTTGGCATCAAAGCGATGCTCGGCGGGTTGTTTGTCGGGCTGATCATGACGCCGGCGAGCATGTATATGTCGCTGGTGATCGGGCCGTACGACATGGGGCCGGCGGCGCAGTGGGTGACGATTATTCTGTTCATTGAAGTCGCCCGCCGCGCGTTTACGACGCTCACGCGGCCGGAAATTTACGTGCTGTATTACATGGCCGGGGCGAGCCTGGTCAGCGGCAGCGGGTTGTTGTGGAATCAGTTCATCGTTCAGAGCGAGACGTTTCGGCAGTTCGGACTGTCGAATCAGATTCCCGCGTGGGTCGCGCCGTCGTCGCCCGAAGCGCTGGCGACGCGCAGTTTCTTTAATCCCGGCTGGTACGCGCCGATCGGATTGCTCGTTCTCGGACAATTCCTTCAGCGCGTCGACAACTTCGGTCTCGGTTACGTGATGTATCGCCTGACCAGCGACGTCGAGAAGCTTCCGTTTCCGATGGCGCCCGTCGCTGCACAAGGTGTGACGGCGCTGGCGGATGCATCCAGCGGCAAAGAGACGTGGCGATGGCGCGTGTTCAGCTTCGGTTCGATGCTGGGTTTGGCGTTCGCGCTGGTTTATGTCGCGTTGCCGACGATCAGCGGCGCGTTTGTGCGCGATGCGATCAGTTTCTTTCCGCTGCCGTGGAAGGATCTGACGCCAAACACCGACACGTTGTTGCCGGCCGTGCCGATCATTTTGAGTTTCAATCTTGGCCTGATGCTCAGCGGCATGGTGCTGCCGTTCTGGGCGATGGTCGGCAGCTTCGTCGGCCTGCTCTGCTGCATCATCGCGAACCCGATATTGCACAAGACCGGCATCCTGCATAACTGGGCGCCGGGCATCGGCGCGGTGGCGACGATCAACGCCAACACTCTCGATTTCTACTTCTCATTCGGACTCGGACTCACCGCGGCGATCGCGGTGATCGGGATCGCGCACGTCACGCAGAATCTGATGCGCGGCGCACGCGAAGGCGGGGCGGATTGGCGAGACCTGTTTCGCCCGCCACCCGGGCGTGGCGATTTCTCGATCTGGATTGCGCTGGGAATTTACGTGGCCGTGATGACGCTCACGATCGTCATCGCGTACTTCCTGCTCGACGCAGCCAACAAAGCCGGCATCGGCAGCCCGATCACGCGCACGCTGCTGGGTGTGTTCATCTTCTATGGATTCGTCTACACGCCGATCGTCAGTTACGTGTCGGCACGAATGGAGGGTTTGATCGGCATGAGCGTGCAGATTCCGTTCGTGCGCGAAGCGACGTTCATCCTCAGCGGCTACCAGGGTGCGGCCATCTGGTTCGCGCCGTTTCCGGCGCACAACTACGGCGCGCAGACCCTGTACTTCCGCAAAACTGAACTGACCGGCACGAAGATCACTTCGATGATCAAGGCGGAGCTGTTCGTGTTCCCGATCGTGGTGATCGCGACGATCATCTTCAGCCAGATGATCTGGCGGATCGCACCGGTGCCCAGCGGAACGTTTCAATACGCCAACAAAATGTGGGAAGTGGAAGCGTATCGGCAAGGTTTAGTTTACAGCAGCACGCTGGCCGGCACGGGTGGCACGAGCGCGTTCGCCGAGGCGTTTAAGGTGCAGTACCTGTTCGCGGGACTGGCGATCGCGGTGGTTTCATTCGCAGTGCTGCGAAAGTTCGGCCTGCCGATCCTGCTCGTGTATGGACTGATTCGGGGCTTGGATCAATCGACGACGGAAGTGATCCTGCCGCAGTTCATCGGCGCGCTCTTCGGCCGATACTACTTCGCGAAAAAGTTCGGCCCGATGTGGCCACAGTATCGCGTGGTGTTTTTCGTCGGTTACAGTTGCGGCGTTGGATTGATCGCAATGCTGAGCCTGGGCGTGGTGTTCATCGCGAAGTCGGTGTTTCAGTCGCCGTATTAGTATTCGATTTACGTGACGGGTTTCCCAACCCGTGATTTCTTCTGCGAAACAAAACCACGCACTTGAAAATCCATGGCACGAAATGCTAAGGCGATCAACAATATCTCGAGATGAGGCGCTCGCTGCCAAACCGATCCGCGCAGAAGCAGCGACATTGACCGAGTCCGCCGACGGTGCGAGTGCGAAACTGTCGATGCCGATCCAGACGCCTCGCCGCTTGAACTGGCTGTTCCGATTCCCAGCCGACGCGAAGCGCAAATTCGAGCTTGACTCCACGGGCCTGCTTGTGTGGCAAATGTGCGATGGGCGGAATTCGGTGAAGAAGATCGCCAACCTCGTGGCGATGCGTACGAATGCAAGCACGACCGAAGCCGAAACCGCGACGTTGAAGTTTCTGACAACGCTGGAAGCGAGAAACCTGATCCGCGTGAACGAGCATGACTAGCGCGCCAATCTCATCTTCACGCACTGGCCGGCAGATCGTTCTGCCGTGGAGCAAGACGATCGAGATCGCCTGGAAAAACATCCGACTGCGCCTGGGCCGAAGCTTGCTAGTCACCAGCGGCATCGTGCTGGCGATCGCGTTTCTCACATCGATCCAGACGCACGAAGCGATCCTCACCGGCCTGCGAACGTGGATCGCCACCGCGCCCGCATCCGAGCGCGCCGAAGCGCTGCGACTCGAAGGCGAACTTCAATCGCGCGGCATCGCGACAACTCCGGAGAAGATCGCCGCCAAGCGCCTGCAATCGCGCTGGCTGATCGGACTCGCGCTGCTCGTCGCATTCGTGGGCGTGCTAAACGCGATGCTCATGAGCGTCACCGAGCGCTTCCGCGAAATCGGAACGATGAAATGTCTGGGGGCGCTGAATGGTTTCATCGTCAAGTTGTTTCTGATCGAGAGTCTGTTTCAAGGTGTCGTCGGCGCCGTGATCGGCGCCTTGCTCGGTGTCGCGGTCAGCGTCCTCTCCGCGTCGGTGAGTTACGGAAGAATCGCATCGAGTCACCTCCCCTGGATTCATTTAGCGGCGGACGTTTCGTCCGCCATCCTGATCGGAATTGGTCTGACAGTGCTCGGCGCGATCTATCCCGCGTGGCGAGCCGCGAAGATGCTTCCGATCGAAGCGATGCGAGCCGAAGTATGACCGACACTTCGACCACATCCTCCGATTACTCCGTCCGCACCATCGAAGTCGCGCGCACCTATCTGATGGGCGATACCAAGATCCACGCCCTGCAAGGCGTGAGCGTCTCCATCGCGCGCGGCGAATACATTTCCATCATGGGCCCCAGCGGGTCCGGCAAGAGCACGCTGTTCAACATGATCGGCGGGCTCGACAAACCAACCAGTGGCAAGGTGTACGTCGACGAGGTCGACATCGCGCAGCTCGACAGTTACGAGCTGGCGTGGCTGCGGTGCCGGAAGATCGGCTACATTTTTCAGACGTTCAACCTCATCCCGGTGATGACCGCCCTGGAAAACGTCATGCTGCCGACGCGCAGGAGAAGGCGGCGGCGATCCTCAAACGCGTCGAGCTATCCAATCGCCTGTTCAACCGCCCGCAGGAAATGTCCGGCGGGCAGCAGCAGCGCGTCGCGATCGCCCGCGCGTTCGCGAACGACCCGGCCATCATCCTGGCCGACGAACCGACGGGAAATCTCGACCTGAACACCGGCAAGCACATCATCGAGCTGCTG
>JACMJD010000634.1 GCA_014380825.1 Phycisphaerae bacterium
ACGGTCAAGCTGAACACGACCTACAGCTTCGGCCTGGACGACCAGGACTTCGTCGTGGCGTTCGAGACCGAGGAGCCGAAGGATTTTCTGGACCTGGTGATGGAGCTTCGCGAGACACAGGGCAGCAAATACACGCAGCGCGACACGCCGATCTTCACGTGCGTGCAGATGCCGATGGAGAAGATCCTGGATCAGTTATTCTGATTTCCGCACACGCTCATCTGTGCAATATGTCATGCAGAGCGGTACTCCGCAAAGCATCTGGCCTGTCGTGTGAAGCAAGATCCTTCGCGGAGTACCGCTCTGGATGACAGGCTTTTCTACGAGTCACACGGCCACTGACGTATGAGCGATTTGCAGACGAGGATCGAGCGAGCACTTCCCACGACAACGCGATTGCGTCGCCGCCTGCATCAGATTCCCGAGCTCGGTTACGAGGAGTTCAAAACCGCCGCCGCGATTCGCGCGGAGTTGGATCGGCTTCAGATTCAATACGTCGAGCCGATCGCGACCGCGCCAACGGCGACGATCGCGTGGATCGGCGACACGAGCAAACCTTGCGTTGCGTTGCGGGCGGATATCGACGCGCTGCCGATCACCGAAGCGACCGGTGCGAAGCACGCGAGCACGCACGCGGGCTGCATGCACGCGTGCGGACATGATGGCCACATCTCGACGCTGCTTGGCGTCGCGTCGGTTCTGAAATCGATCGAGCGTGATCTGCCGGTGTGCGTGAAATTCATCTGGCAACCGGCCGAAGAGGGCGGCGGCGGTGCGGAAAAGTTGTGCGATGCGGGCGTGCTCGACGGCCGCATCGGGCCGAAGGTGGCGGCGATTTTCGGGCTGCACGGCTGGCCGGGGTTACCGGTCGGTTTTCTCTCGACGAAATCCGGCGCGCTGATGGCCGCAACCGACACGTTCACGGCGACGTTCGTTGGTCGCGGCGGGCACGCGGCGTTTCCGCATCTCGGACATGATCCGCTGGTCACCGCGGCCGAGGCGGTCGTTAATCTTCAGCAGTTCGTCAGCCGCGAGATGGACCCGACCGAGGCCGCCGTCGTCACGGTCGCGACGTTCAACGCCGGCACGACGACGAACGTGATCCCCGATCGCGCCACGATCGCCGGCACCGCGCGAACCCTCAGCGAGCTGCATCGCGCGATGATCGCCAAGTCGATCCGTCGCCGCTGCGAAGGCATCGCGCTGGCGAACCAGTGCACGCTGGATTTCGATTGGCAGCCCGGCTACCCGCCCACCGTGAACGATCCGGCCATGACCGATTACGTCGCCAAGATCGCACGGCAGGCGCTGGGAAACGACCAATTCATCCCCGCCGCCCGCCCGGTAATGGGCGGCGAGGACTTCTCCTACTACCTGCAAAAAGTTCCCGGCTGCTTTTTCTTCATCGGCGTGATGCCGCAGGGCCGGACCGAATTTCCGCAACTGCACACCGATCGTTTCGATTTCACCGATGCAGCGCTAGCCGTGGGAATGCGGATGTTTACAGAACTGGTGATGAATTTCTGCGAGCCGAGAGCGTAAGGATTAACCACGAAGAACACCAAGGACACCAAGAAGAAAAGACCTGACCCTTGATTTGTATTCTTGGTGTCCTTGGTGCTCTTGGTGGTTCACTTGTTTTTCGCGAGGAGAAATTCGATCACGTCGCAGAGCTTCACTGCGTGCGCGTCGCTTTCAGTTCTACCTTTCACCTCGACGACGCCGTCCTTCAATCCGCGCTCACCCACCGTCACGCGAATGGGAATCCCAATCAAATCCGCATCAGCGAATCTCGGCCCCGGGCGAAGATCGAGGCGATCATCGAGCAGCGTGTCGATGCCGGCCGCGTTGAGTTGATCGTGTAATTTGTCGGCTACCGTTTTCACCTCACCGCCGTACTGCACCGGCGTGATGATGCACGCGAACGGCGCGATGGATGCCGGCCAGACGATGCCGCGGTCATCGTGGTGTGCTTCGACGGCGCTCAGCAAAATTCGGCCGATGCCGATGCCGTAGCAGCCCATGATGATCGGCAGAGTCTGTCCGTGCGCGTCGTCGAATGTCGCGTCCAGCGCAACCGAATATTTTGTGCCGAGCTTGAAGACGTGGCCGATCTCAATCCCGCGGCGCGTTACCAGTTTGCCGCCATCGTTCTTTGGCGACGGATCACCCGCGATCGCGTTGCGCATATCCGCGACAACGACTTTTCGTGGGTCGGCCAGACGATCGCCGCACTCGCGGAACCAGTTGAAGTGCTTGACGTGATAGTCGACTTCGTTCGCGCCGGTCGCCCAGAAGCCGCCTTGCGCGGCATCGGAATCGACAAGCACGACGGTCTCCACATCGTTCACCGCTTTGTCAGGCCCGCAGAAACCGATCGCCCATTTCTCGCGGACTTGGAGATTGTCGATCAGCTCGATCTGATCGACCTGAAAATGTTTCTTCGCGGCTTGTCGAAGCTTCGCCTCGTTCACGTCGTGATCGCCACGGACGGTGGCGGCTACCCATTTCGGGTGCGTGACATTTTCCAGCGTCGGCTTCG
>JACMJD010000635.1 GCA_014380825.1 Phycisphaerae bacterium
ACACCAAGAATTCAGTTTTGAATTTATCTTCTTGGTGTTCTTGGTGTCTTGGTGGTTCAATTCTCCCCGAATTAGTTCAGCGCATAAAAGAGGCCGGTGCTCGCCGTTACACCGGCCCCAAATCAGGCTGCCCAAGCGTAAACGCCCGGAGACCCACAGCCTAGTAAAGATTATCGGCGGCTATCGCGCCCACCTTTAGTCGAAAATATCTACCGGCGTTTGTGTGTTGTGGCCCTCACGGGCGCGCGTAGAATCGCCTGCGTGAAACAATCAGCGATCGCCAAACTAGCCTTGGAAGACGGCACCGTATTCACCGGCCGAGCGTTCGGCGCGACCGGCACGAGCGACGGCGAAGTCGTCTTCAATACTTCGATGACCGGCTACCAGGAGATCCTGACCGATCCGTCCTACAAGGGTCAGATCGTCACGATGACCTATCCGCTCATCGGCAACTACGGCATCAACGCCGACGACATGGAAAGCCGCAAACCGCACGTCGCGGGGTTCATCATCAAAGAGCTCGCGCCGATCTATTCGAACTGGCGGGCCGATCGAAGTCTCGATGATTACCTGAAGCAGAACAACATCATCGGCATCGAAGGCATCGACACTCGCGCGCTCACGCGACGTCTGCGCGTCACCGGCGCGATGCGCGGCGTGCTGTCGACCGAAATCCTCGACGACGCGCAACTCGTCGAGCGCGCGCGTCACGCCGCGAAGATGATCGGCGCCGATTGGGTGCAAGCGGTCAAACCCGACAAGCCGTATTCCTGGACCGAAGACGAAGGCGCCTGGAAAGCCGCGTCGGTGGAACGCGGCGACGGACTGCACGTCGTCGCGATCGACTGCGGCGCGAAAAATAACATCCTGCGTCATTTCGCGGATCGAGGCGTAAAGGTCACCGTCCTCCCCCCGGAAACTTCCGCAGCCGAGATTCTCAAGCTCAAACCTGACGGCTTATTCGTTTCCAACGGACCCGGTGATCCGGCCGTTATCGATTACGCGGTGAAACCATTGCAGGACGCGCTTGGCAAAGTGCCGATCTTCGGAATCTGTCTCGGTCATCAGTTGCTCGCGCGCGCCGTCGGCGCGGAGACGTTCAAACTGAAATTCGGTCATCGCGGTGGAAACCAACCGGTCAAGAACCTTGACACTGGAAGAGTCGAGATTACCAGTCAGAACCACGGGTTCGCTGTAGATCGAAATTCGCTGGAGAAAGCCGGCGGCGTCATCACGCACCTCAACTTAAATGACCACACCGTGGAAGGATTCCGTCACGCAACTCTCCCGGTATTCAGCGTGCAATATCACCCCGAAGCGAGTCCCGGGCCGCACGATGCGTCGTACTTGTTCGACGCGTTCGTCGAGATGATGAAGACAAAGAAACCACCGACAGGTGCAAGATTGAAGGAGTTGCAGGCGCACCGATAAGACAATCGACGCAGAATTTCGCGTCATTTTCCACCAATACGAGGATATACTTCCTGTACCTCAGGAGGTCCAAAGATGTCCTCGCGTCTAATCCCGCTCGTCCTCGCGCTCTCGTTGCAGATTGCGTCCGCTGCGCCAACCATTGCGCCGGCGCTTCCGCAATCGCAATCGGACTTCATGCGATTGATCGATACCGGACCGACCGGGAGTCGTCTGGAGACTGCTGACGTCGCGTACCGGAATGCGGATGGTGTGACGGTTCATCTGGTCAGCGCGGTTCACGTGGGTGAACGTTCGTACTTCGAGGGGCTGAATCAGAATTTCAAGCTTCGCGACGCAGTCCTTTACGAGATGGTGAAACCGCGCGATGCAGCGGTGCCGGTGCCGGGGGAGAAGGTCGAGACAAAGAGCGGGGTGAGTCAGATCCAGCGAATGATGAAGGACATCCTTGGATTGGAATTTCAGCTCGATGTGGTGGATTACTCGCCGCTGAATTTCATCCACGCGGATCTGGACGCCGAGACGTTCGAGAAGATGCAGAGCGAGCGGGGCGAATCGTTCACGAACATGATTTTGCAGGCGTTCATGAAGTCGCTGGCGCAGCCACCGGCGGGGGATCAGCAGGCGCTGGAGCCGGCGCAGAACTTCGATGCGGCGCTTGAGGACATGGTGAAGCTGTTCACGCGTCCGGATATCGAGCGGCAAATGAAGCTTCGCTTTGCTCGACAGCTTTCCGATCTGGAAAACAGTCCGCTCGGGCCGGACGCGATGACCGGCACCGTGTTACTCACCGAGCGCAACAAGGCAGCGGTCGCCACGCTCGATCAGACAATCAAAGAAGGCAAGAAAGACATCGCGATCTTTTACGGCGCCGCGCACATGCCGGAGATCGCGCAGATGCTTCAGCAGCGCGGGTTCAAACCGATCGCAACCGAATGGCGCATGGCATGGGATCTGACGATCCGCGCGGATGCACCATCCGGCGCGGAAAAGTTTCTGATGGAACTGCTGCGCGGTGCGATGGAGCCTGAGCCGGAAGATGACGGACGGTAGTTGGCTTCGCCGCTAGCGGCGCCGCAAATGCAATGACGTCCAACATTGAGCGGTCATGCATCTGCGACGCCGCAAGCGGCGATCACAACTCAATCGCTACAAATTTCTTTAACCGTCCGGCCAACGTCGGCGCGTCGTAGCTTTTTCCCAGTTCGATCGGCAGCATCACGCCCTGGTTGTGATCGGAAGCGATGATCAGGTGCTGATCACCATTGACGTGAAATCCTGACTCTTGCGGCTGATGCCCCGTCACGATCGTGCGCGCGCCTACCTTTTCCGCAAAAACCTTCACTCCCGCCGGCGTCACGTTGCGGCCCCAGATGAGCTGATACACCGGTCCGGTGCGCCTTCGATAATCCGGGCCGGATAACTCGCGATCGAACACCGTGAAGTCGAAGTTCTGGATCTGCTCATCCGTCGGCAGGCTGTGGCAGAAAAACAACTCGCCCGCGCGGATCGCCAGCGGAAAGCTCAGCAGAAATTCGGTGACTGCGACCGTGACGACCGTTGCCTGATCTTTGAAGTCGCGCTTGATGCCGCTGTTGAACGCTTCGCACACGCTGGTGCCGGCCTTCATGATTCCTTCGCCGTGAATCTGCGCGAGGTCATGATTTGCCAGCATGAAGTGAATTTGATTGGGGAAATCGCACTTCAATTCTGCGGCGCGTGCGAGCGAGACCCAACTGTCTTCGGCGCCTTTTGGATCATAATGGTCGCCGTGAATCAGCTCGTGCAAGACCAGATGCCGTTGCGGATTGTTTGCCAGGTCCGCCGCTGCGATGAGCTTCGCCAGGTTTGCCCGGTGGTCGTGGATATCGCCGGTCATCCAGACTTCGCCCTGTTCGGGGAGCTGGACGACCTGCTGATTGCGAAGCGCGCTGAGCTTGTTCTCATCAGCGGCCGAGCCGAGCAGCTCGACGGTTTGATCGGCGTCGAAAGAACTCATTCCGGGGAACATTATGCGCGAAACCGGCCGCAATCGCGACGAGGTGAAATGTTCGGATTATCGGACTAAACTGTTGGCTGCGCTCCCGTTAACCGGAGCCTAACGTATGCCGAAATCAGTTGTCTAACGAGCAGATCACCACCGCCGAAGATTTTTGCCCGCGCCGTTCCAGCCCAAGCAATCTAGGATAGCAAACCACTATGTCGTCGCTCGCCGTCAGGGAAGGAACGCTGGTCAAACCGTCTACGCGCATCGGCGCGAACGGCGTGCGGCAACGCCGCGCCGAACCGGTGACCAATCGCGTCCGCCGCGATGGGAAATTCTTCCGCCTCGGCGATCAGAAGTTCTACGTGAAGGGCGTTACCTACGGCCCGTTCGAACCCAACGCCGACGGCGATCCGTTTCCGTCACCCGCGCAAGCCGAGCGCGATTTCAAACAGATCCTCGACCTTGGCGGCAACTGCGTCCGCATCTACCACACGGCGCCCAAGTGGTTTCTCGATCTGGCCCAGCAGCACGGCCTGAAGATCTTCCTCGATGTCGCCTGGCCGAAGAATCTCACGTTTGTCGACGACGCACAGCTCACGAAGATGGCGCACGATGCCGTTCGCGCCGCCGCCAAAAGCTGCGGCAATCATCCGGCTACATTTGCGATCTCAGTCGTCAACGAAATTCCGCCCGACATCGTTCGCTATTTCGGGCAGAAGCGCCTCGAAGCGTTCGTCGATGAGCTCGTCGCGATCGCCAAGTCCGAAGCGCCGCAGTGCCTGATCACGTTCGCGAATTTTCCTACAACGGAATATCTCCAGCCGCGCGATATCGATTTCATCTGCTTCAATGTCTATCTGCACGATGAGAAAGTCTTCCGCAACTACCTCTCGCGCCTGCAAAACATCGCCGGCGAGAAGCCGCTGATGCTCGGCGAGTACGGCATCGACACGATGAGGGAGCACAGCGAGGAGAAGCAGGCCGAGATCTTGGCGAACCATGTGCGCGCCGTGTTCGACAAGGGCCTGGTCGGCACGTTCATTTTCAGCTTCACGGATGACTGGTTCACGCACGGATTCCGGATCGAGGACTGGGCGTTTGGCATCGTCAAAGCGGATCGAACGCCTAAGCCCGCGTTTCATGCGATCAAGGATCTGTTCGCGCGCGTGCCGCAGGTCAGCGATCTGACATTCCCGAAAATTACCGTCGTCGTCTGCTCGTATAACGGCGGCAGCACGGTGGAATCCTGCCTGGCTTCGATGCGGCGGATCAAGTATCCGAACTATGAAGTGCTGTTCGTCGATGACGGCAGCACCGACAACACGCAGGAAATCCTGAAGAAGTTCCCCGAAGTGCGGAACATCCGTCAGAAGAACATGGGCTTAAGCTACGCCCGCAACGTCGGCATGCAGGAAGCGACCGGCGAGATCGTGATTTACACCGACAGCGACTGCGAGGCCGATGAAGACTGGCTGTATTACATCGCGCTCTCGATGATGCGTTCCGAACACGCGGGCATGGGCGGGCCGAACCTGATTCCCGACGAGGGCTCGTGGATCGCGGATTGCGTCGGCTTATCGCCCGGCGGGCCGACGCATGTGATGATCGACGACCGCACGGCCGAGCACGTGCCCGGCTGCAACATGGCGTTCTGGCGCGAGATCGCCCTCAAGACCGGCGGGTTCGATTCGCAATTCCGCAAGGCCGGCGACGACGTCGATTTCATCTGGCGCCTCCAGCACATGGGCTACACGATCGGCTTCGCGCCCGCGGCCCAGGTGTGGCACTATCGACGCAACACGATCAAAGCGTACCTTAAACAACAGCGCGGGTACGGCGAAGCCGAAGCGCTCCTGAAATTCAAGCACCCCGATCACTTCAACGTGCTTGGCGCATCGCACTGGCGTGGCCGAATCTATGGCGGTGACGAGATCGGCGTGCGCATTGGGCGAGATGTCATCTATCACGGCATCTTCGGCACCGGATTATTCCAGACGATTTATCGCAAGAGCGCTTCGGTCACCGCGATGATGCTGATGAGCGTCGAGTGGCACCTGCTCGGCTGCTTCGTCACGATACTTGGCCTCGCATTTCCGCCGCTGCTTTACGTCGCGGTGTGCATGTTCGCGACGCCCGTTCTGCTGGCGATGATCGCCTCGATCCAATCGCCGATGCCGCGACATCGACATTGGCTTTCGCGTCCGCTGATCGCTTACCTGCACTGGCGGCAGCCGATCGCGCGCGGCTGGGCGCGATATTCCGTCCGTCTGAAGAACAAAACGGTAAAGCACGAAGCGCGCGGCTTCCGACGTCGCGGCCTGCCGTTCGATCCCGCCGACAAACGCACACTGCGATACTGGAACAACTGGCAGGATCGCATCCCGCTGCTCGAACAAGTGAAGCAGGAAGTAATGAACGCCGGGTGGCGCGTGCGGCTCGATTCAGGTTGGAACAATTGGGACCTGGAAGTTTACGGCAGCCGCTACGTGAAGGTGCGCCTGACCACCGCCAGCGAACACCACGATGGCCGCGGCATGCTCACGCGCGTACGCGTCGCGTTGCTGATGAGCACGTTCTGTCGCGTGCTGACCGTTGCCAGCATCGTGCTGGCCGCGCTGTTGTTCATCCTGCTCGATTGGCCGTTCAGTCGGCCGGCGCTGCTGATTCCGATCACGTGGTGGACGATGTACCTCGTCAACAAACAACGCGTCAGCGCGCCGGTGCTCGGTCTGATCGACATCGCATCTGAAAAAGCGGGCTATGATCCGATTCCCGCGGTGAAGACAGAACTGGGCAAACCGATGCTGCAACCGAAACCGGCCGCGACAAACCAACCGGCGCTGGATGATGACGACCTCGAAGACGCGGCGATGGTATAGAATCTCGCCAGCATGCAATTCCGCGCCATCCGATACTTCCGCGACGACTGGAAACGCATCACCGTCGTCCTGTTCTGCCTGGCCGGCGCGAACCTGCTGAGCGTGCTCTGGCCGATTCCGCTGGCGGTTTTGATCGACACAGTGCTCACCGGCAAGACAAGCGATAACTGGCTGTATCGCGCCACGTACGCACTGATGCCCGCGAACGACAAGGTGAAGCAGATCATCTTCCTGGCGACCGCGATGGCCGTGATCCGCGTGCTGTCGTCGCTCCTGCAAACCATCCAAACCTTCGTGAACATCCGCATCGGGTACAACGGCCAGGTGCGCGTGCGCGGTGATTTGTTCAGCAAACTGCAAGCCCTCAGCCTCGCGTATCACCGCAGCCAGCCGCAGGGCGATGCGATTTATCGATTGAGTTCCGATACGAACGGATTCGCCGCGCTGCTGAACGGTCTGGTGGGCACACTGAGCAATGTCGTGATGCTGATCAGCATCGCGTGGGTGATGTTCACGTTTAATTGGAAGCTGACGCTGGTGGCGCTGTCGGTCGTGCCGCTGCTGATCGTGACAATCCGTAGCTACGGCGCGCTGCTGAAACGACGCTACGCCGAGGCGTATCAAGTCGACACGGAACTGACCACCGCGATCCAGCGATCGGTCTCGTCGATCGGTCTCGTGCAGGCGTTTGGCCGCGAGCTGGACGAGTTCGCGCGATTCAACAACACGGTCGGCAAGAACGTCAAAGTGCGGATGCGACTGCACCTGGACGAAGTGCTCTACTGGCTGATCCTGGGCCTGATCCTCGGCGTCGGCGGAGCGGTGATCACCGGCTACGGCGGGCTGCTCGTGTACCGCGGACAACTCCAGATCGGCATGCTCACCGGGTTCCTGTTCTTCCTCGACCGGCTGTACGACCCGCTCAACAAACTCTCCGCCAGCGGAACGACATTCGCCGGCGCGAACACGCAGGTGCGCCGCGTGTTCGATGTGCTTGATCTGGATCCGGTGATCAAAGATTCGACCGGCGCGGTTCACCTGGCACGACAGCCGCGAACGCTGCGATTCGATCACGTCTCGTTCGAATATCGTCCCGGCGAACCGGTGGTGCAGGACATCGACGTGACGATCGCGCCGGGACAGATGGTGGCCTTCGTCGGATCGAGTGGCGTGGGCAAGACGACACTGCTGAACCTGTTGCCACGATTTTACGATCCGACCGAAGGTGCGCTGAAGCTGGACGATCACGATGCGCGCCACATCAAGGTCGCGGACTTGCGGCGGCACGTCGCGCTCGTGCTGCAAGACAACGTGATCCTGCCAACAACGGTCGCAGAGAACATTTCGTACGGTCGGCCTGATGCGACCGACGCGCAAATTCATCGCGCCGCGGAAATGTCCGGCGCCGCCAGCTTCATCGAAAAGCTCCCGCAGAGATACGAAACCCAGATCACCGAATCCGGCAGCAACCTCTCCGGCGGCCAGCGCCAGCGCATCGGCATCGCGCGGGCGCTGATCACCGAAGCGCCGATCATCGTGCTGGATGAACCGACCAGCGCGCTCGATCCGCAGCACGAACAGATGATCACCGAGACGCTCAAGAGCTTGAAAGCGCAGCGAACGATCGTCCTGGTCAGCCACCGCCTGAGCACGGTGGCCGACTGCGATCAGATCTTCGTGATGGACCAGGGCAAAATTGTCGAACGCGGCACGCACGATGCGCTCATCGCCCAACGTGGCCTGTATTTCAGCATGGCGAAGCATCAGATGAAATTGAAAGACGAAGTGGCAACTACACCAACTTGAGAACGTGTCATGCTGAGCGGTACCCCGCGAAGCATCTAGCCTGACGTGTGAAGCCAGATCCTTCGCGGAGTACCGCTCAAGATGACACGCACGCGAATGATTTCCAGCAACCAAAAACTCCGCATCATCGTCACCGGCATGGTGGGAACGTATCCGCTCGGCGGTGTCGCCTGGGACTATTTCCACTACGTGCTGGGCTTGGCGCGGCTTGGCCACGATGTGTATTACCACGAAGACACGTGGTGCTGGCCACTCAGTCCGACTCAGGGGTTTCCGGTTGATGATCCGACGTTCAGCGCGAAGTTTATCGGCGAGTTCTTCGACCAATACGCGCCGGAGTTGAAAGATCGCTGGCACTATCTGTTTCTGCACGAACGAAGCTTCGGCATGTCGCGCGGGCGATTCGACGAAGTCGCGCGGACCGCGGACTTATTCATCAACGTCAGCGGGGCATCGTTCTTCCCGGACAACCTCAATCCGAAATGTCTGAAAGTCTTCGTCGACACCGACCCCGGCTACAACCAGATCATGTTGAGCGAGAAATTCGCGTGGTCGGAAAATGTGGAGCGCTGGTGCGATCAGGTCCGCGCGCACGATCGACATCTCACCTACGCCGAGAACATATACGCCGACGACTGCATCCTGCCGCGCGTCGGTCTCGATTGGCGGCCGACGCGGTGCGTGGTGACGCTGCCGGAGTGGGAGAAGATTAGTCATGTCGCGCCGCCGCAGGGCGCGGCGTTTACGACCGTAATGTCCTGGAGTTATTTCAAGGGCAAGCTGATTTACAAAGGCGTGGAATACGGCGCGAAAGCGCCGGAGTATGAGAAGTTTCACGATCTGCCACGCAGCGTGAACGTGCCGCTGACGCTGGCGGTTGCCGGTCAACACAAGGACAAAGACGTCATCACCCGCGATGGCTGGAACTTCGTCGAAGGCTGGCCACTCACGCTCACCAGCACGAGCTATCAGAAGTTCATCGCCGATTCGCTGGGCGAGTGGTCGGTGGCGAAGAATTGTTACGTCGCGACCAACAGCGGGTGGTTCAGTTGTCGAACCGCGTGTTATCTCGCCGCAGGTCGACCGGCGGTCGTGCAGGACACGAAGTGGTCGCGATTTGTTCCGAGTGGTAATGGTTTGATCGCGTTCGACACCATGGAAGAGTCGATCGCCGCGCTCAAGCGCGTCGCGAGCGACGCCGCTAAACATCGCAGCGCCGCGTACGACATTGCCCGCGAGTATCTCGCGCACGATCGCGTGCTTCCACCAATGATCGACGCGATCTTCGCAACTGATCGCACCAAAGCGCCGATCGCGCCATCCATTTCTCCATCCAACACATGAAGATCGTCGTCGGCGGATACATCGTCTCCTTCCCGCTGGGCGGCATGACCTGGCACCACCTGAATTATCTCCTCGGTTTGCACGAGCTTGGCCACGAGGTCTTCTTCCTCGAAGACGGCGGGCAGTGGATTCTGCCGTACAACCCGACCACGAAGGAAGTCGGAGTCGACAGCAGTTATGGTCGGGCGTACCTCGAGAAAACATTTCGCGATTTCGGGTTGCCGATTCGGTGGTGCTATCACCTCGAACAGGAAGGCCAGTATTTCGGTGCGACCGAGCAGGAGTTGAACGACGTCCTGCGCGATGCCGACCTGCTTGTTTGCGTGAGCGGCGTCACCGCGATGCGCCCGAATCGTCCGCGTCCCAAACGCACGCTGGTGATCGATACCGATCCGGTCTTCACGCAACTGCGCATGACCGAGAACGAAGAATTCCTGAACTACTACAAGCAGTTCGATCACGTCGCGACGTTTGGCCGCCTGATTGGCACGAGCGACTGCCCACTGCCGACGCACGGGTTTGATTGGATTCCGACGAATCAACCGATCGCGATGAACCATTGGCCAGTCGCGCGCGGGCCGCGCACGAGCGACAATTACACGACAATCGGCAAGTGGGAACACGGCGGCCGCGCGGTGACATTCAATGGTCAATCGTATCTCAGCAGCAAAGCGGTCGAATGGATGAAGATGCTCGACCTGCCGCGACAAGTCCCCTGGCGAATGACGATCGGCATGCAGGCGATGCCCGCCGACGTGCGCGCCGAATTCGAATCGCATGGCTGGCATTTCACCGACGCCGAATCCGCCAGCGCCGATTGCCGCACGTTCAGCGCTTTTCTACGGAACTCCGCCGGCGAATTCACCGTGGCCAAGCAGATCTACTCCGGCGTGCCGAGCGGTTGGTTCAGCGATCGCAGCGCGTGCTATCTCGCTAGCGGCAAACCAGTGGTGACGCAATCAACCGGATTCGAAACTTGGTTGCCGCCAGGAAACGGGCTCGCATCGTTCACCACGACGGAAGAGGCCGCGAGCGCACTGCGGCGGATTCATGACGACTACGACATCCACGCGACCGGCGCGCGCCGACTCGCCGAACAATTCTTCGATTCACGTCGCGTTCTCACGGAGCTGGTCGATCGCGTGATGTAATTGCGTGCTCGAGACTGTTCGGCCGAATTTGCAATTCACGCTGGCGATCTGGAACGCAATTCGCATTCCTCTATTTGTTCCATCGCACAAAAGGAGCATCAATGCCTCGTGGAGATAAATCGTCCTACACCGGCAAGCAGAAGCGCAAGGCCGAGCACATTGAGGAAGGCTACGAAAAGCGCGGCGTTGGAAAACGCGAAGCCGAACGCCGAGCCTGGGCCACGGTGAACAAGAAAACCGGCGGCGGCAAAAAGAGCGGATCAGGCCGAGAGAAGCCGGAGAACCGATCGTCATCTCGCAAGGGCGGAAAGAAGGGCGGGGCGGCGTCGCGCGGGCGAAGCAAAAGCAGGAGCTAAGAGGAAATCATTCAACCACCAAGGCACCAAGAACACCAAGAAATCACATGCTGATTTTTGGTTTGTGCTCTTGGTGCTCTTGGTGTCTTGGTGGCTAAGTTTTTCTCCACATCATCCAACCCACTACCGCCATCACGATGATGACCACGATCAGGCCGATGATCTTCCCGCTGCGGCGGGGCGGGTTGAATTCTCCGCGGTGAGTTGTTCGTTCTACTTGAAAAGAGTTCGGGTCGACCACCTCTTCGCAATGACGGATTTCGCCCATGTGAGGTCGTCGCCTTGCGTTCGGGCATCGCGCGATTGGACGCTTCGAACTCAAGCGTCATCCGCGCGCCGTTCTCGCGATTCGTTCCGCTGACTTTGTATTTC
>JACMJD010000636.1 GCA_014380825.1 Phycisphaerae bacterium
AGTTCGAAGTAGGCGCCGGTGGCGGGCTTGTCGGCGTCGATGAAGGCGAGGTCGATCGGCAGATCTTTCAGCTTTGTTGAAAGGATCTGCTGTGCGTCGCCGAGGTAGTTGGTGACGACGTTCTCCACGCCCGCGCGGGCGAAAGTCGCTTTGGATGATTCGAACTTCTTGGGATCCTTGTCGATCGTGTGCAGACGCCCGCCGGTCTGCTGCATTGCGGCGGCCCAGAACAGCCCGGAGAAGCCGTAGCTCGTGCCGACTTCGATGATCGTCTTTGCGTTCGACGCGAGCGCGATGTGATGGAGCATCTCGCCTTCGACGCGCGGGACCTGCCATGCGTCATCGCGTGTTTTGCCGAGGGCGTCGAGTTCGTCAATCACCGAGAGGAGTTTCGAATCGAATGGCATGAACACATTGTGGCATGGGCGTCCCGCCCGTGCACGCGCCGCTTGAGCGGCAAGTGCACGGGCGAGATGCCCATACCACGTTAAGACAGAATTTTTGCTTCGAATCCTACGATTGCGATCTTGTGCCGCTCGGCCAGCTCGAAGACTTTCTGCTTTTCGAGAATGACGGTTTTGCCAGCTTCCAACACGACGCATCCCGCTCGCGCCGCGGCGAGTTTTTCGATCGTCACCGTGCCAATGGTCGGCACGTCCATCCGCATGTCCTGTTTCGTGTTGGCAACTTTGATCAGCGTCCACCCTCCCGTTTTGCACAGACGGCCGGCGCGTTCGATCATCGCGTTGGTGCCTTCGAGCGCTTCCACCGCGATGACGTCTTTATCCAGCACGGCGATCGCCTGGCCGATGTCCAATCGGCTGATCTGCTGGCACGCGTTCCAGCCGAACTCGGCGTCGGCGCGCTGCTGCTCCGTCGGTTGGCGGTGCGTCATCACGCCAACGTCCGCCAAGGATTCGGGCGTGTAAATGGTCGAGTCGATCAACGTGATTCCTTCGTGTTGCAGCTCGCGCGCGATCATCGAGAGGACTGCCGCCGGCCGCTTGTCGCGGCGAAGGTCGGTCATCCAGAGCTTGATCGTCCGGAAGTCCGGCAGGTACTGAAAGTACCGCCAGCGAGTATACATCCGCGACTTGGAAACTCGGCCAACCATGATCGCCTCGTCACAACCGGTCGATTGGAGCAAACGAATCCATTGACCCAGCCGAGCCACGCCGACCCAGCGAAACACGTCGCATTCGTTCCGCAATTCCGGCCAGGCGCTGCCCGCCAGCGCGGCGCAGATGACCTTCCGCCCGGCCCGGCGCGCACCGCGCGCGACGAGCATTGGGAAAACCCCTTCACCGGCGATGAGTCCGAGCGGTCGCACGTCCGGCATTCTACCGCCCCGCTCGCGCAGCGAGAAAATCTGCAAATTGTGAGAGGTCAGGCAGGCAAATGCATTTCCTGAACTCTGAGTTCTGAACTCTGACTTCTAAGTCATCGGAAAAACAGCGACTTCCGATCCAACCGCGAAGACCAGTGAATACGGATCTGCGTTGCCTAGAAATCCCCACTTCGGCCCGTAAATCGCGGCGAAATCCCAGTCGAGCGAATCGATCCACGGATCGCGATAGACGCTCCAGATCGGATGGCGAACTTCGTATGTGATCAAGCGCCGGTCGCGCGAGGTGCCGTAGCCCCACGGATGTTCTTTGAAGAAATGTTCGCGCGATGTATCGCCCGGGCGGGTCGTGTCGGTCGATCCGCTCACTCGGATGGTATTGGATCGAGCGGCAAAATGGGCGACGTGCGTTGTAGTGATTCGGCCGCGCGAGATGTTGATTGAGCTCGTCATCGGCACGGCGAAGTACGGCTCGTTGTAGATCGATCGTGCAATCCACGCCACCGACCGCTGCGGCACGAGCTCGCGAATGAACGACACGCCGCGCCGATCGCTCGATTGAGCAGACGGGCCGCGAACGTAGAAGCGCAGGTTGATCTCCGGAAAGTTGACGAAGCCCGGCCAGGCAACATCGAGCACGCGGGTGTCGAGGAAATCGAACGCAACGAGACTGACAAACGCGCGGCCATCGATCGTGTCGAGCGTGCAATTTGGCGGGAGGTAATCGTTCAGCAGATTCGGATCGACGTCGTAGGTGATGATCGCGAGATTCGACCAGCGCGCAGTGAGGAAGGGAGATTGCATTCATCGTGGCA
>JACMJD010000637.1 GCA_014380825.1 Phycisphaerae bacterium
GATTTTCTGGATTCGTGTTCATTCGTGTCGATTCGTGGAGATTCGTGTTCCGCTTTCGTAGTTTCAATCCGCGTTCATCTGCGACTATCTGCGGTTCCATTTCAGTCTTGAATCTCCTCGCGGGTATCCTGCGAGCATGACCATAAACGACAAAGAAGTCATCGAGCTGAAGACCAGTTACGGGGCAATGCGGACGTACATCTTCCGTCCCGATTCGTCGGGCAAATTTCCGGGACTGCTGTTCTATTCCGAGATCTTTCAAGTCACCGCGCCGATCCGTCGAACGGCCGCGCTTCTCGCCGGGCATGGTTATGTGGTCGCCGTCCCGGAGATTTATCACGAGTTCGAACCGGCCGGCTCCGTGCTGGCGTACGACCAGGCGGGCGCGGATCGCGGAAATGTTCTGAAGACGACGAAAGAGCTGGCCAGCTACGACGCCGACTCGCGCGCGGTGCTCGATCATCTCTCATCGCGCGCTGATTGCACCGGCCAACTCGGCGCGATGGGCATCTGCATCGGCGGACATCTCGCCTTCCGCGCCGCGATGAACCCCGACGTGCGCGCGGCCGCGTGCTTCTATGCGACTGATATTCACAAGCGTTCGCTCGCGCGGGGCATGAATGACAACACGCTCAATCGCATGCACGACATCAAGGGCGAGCTGCTCATGATCTGGGGCAAGCAAGACCCGCACATCCCGCGCGAAGGCCGATCGATCGTCTACAACGCCATGACCGACGCCAACCTCAATTTCACCTGGCACGAGTTCAACGCCCAACATGCGTTCATGCGCGATGAGGGGCCTAGATATGACCCAGAGCTGGCGCGGACGTGTTATGGATTAGTGCTGGATCTATTCCGCCGCAATCTCGGCGATGGCAATCGCGCGGCGACAAGAAGCGAAAAGCATTAACCACCAAGAGCACCAAGAATTCAATTCCGAATGCGTCTTCTTGGTGCTCTTGGTGCTCTTGGTGGCTCGGCTTTTCTTCTGCGCTAAATAATCGTCGGCGCCCGCGCCGCCGGTGATAGTTGTCTCATCTTGTTGAACGCATCCACCCTGGCCGGGTCGTCGTTGACGAGGTAGGTCAGCTCGGTCTCGCCGACGATAATGCGATCGCTGTCTTTCAGCGCGGTCTCGCCCTCGGTCTTTTTACCGTTGATATAGATGCCGTTCTTGGCGTCGCCGGAGATAAGGATGTTTTCGCCGTCCTTTTTCAGAACGAAGTGTTTGCGCGAAACTTTCGGGTCCATAATCTGAATATCGCGCTGCACCTCGCGGCCCACGGACATCGGGAGCTTGTCCAGCTTGTAGGTGGTGCCCTTGTTCTGCCCGGATGTGATGATCAAGCAAGCCATGCGTCGGTCTCCTGCGTCGGTCTCCTGATCGGGTCTCCTGCGATGTGAGGCGTTCGATTGTCGCCATCGCGAGGGTTTCGGGCAACCATCGTGACATTATGACAAAATGGCGTCATGTCCCTTTGGGCACAGTTTTGGCGCATGAATAGTTGTAGATCGGACGCCGCCTGCACTTGCCTCGGCAGTACTGGCGAATACAGTTGTCGGTGGTTATCGGCACGTCGGACTGTTGAAGCTTTTCCAGTAGTTCGGACGATGGCTTTTTGACCGACCGTGTAGCAGCCGGTGAACGTTTGACCGGTTTTTGTCCGAACCGTGGCCCGTGCTCGGCGGTAGGAATTATTACAATCGCCGACTGCTTCTTCCCGCTGTTTGCGTGATCCCGAAAGGAACGCCTATGTCACCCGCCGGCATTTTCCGCTGGGTTGCTGTCTCCACCGTTGCCACGCTCGCGCTGGCCGCGGGTGCCCCCGCACAGTCGCAGACCCGCAGCAATGAAGTGGGCGGCGTGACGCGCCCCAGCCAGGAGCGAAAGCTCAGCTTCTCGACGCAAGGCGTGGTCGCGCAAGCGCCCGTGAAGGAGGGCGACCTCATTAAGACCGGCGAAATCATCCTCGTGCAGGATGACGTGATCGACAAGAAAGAGCTGGACCGGCTGGAGCTGACAGCCAACTCCACCGCACGCGTGGAGGCCGCCGAAGCGGATCTGAAGGTAAAGCAAGCGGTCCTGAAGCGCAAGACCGACGCCGGCGCGGGTGGGTTCAACGAAGCGGAAATCGAAGAAGCGACCAACGACGTCACGCTTCGCGAAAAGCAGTTGCAGGTCGCCAAGGAAGATCAGCAGGAAGCTCGCATCAAGATGGAACAGCAGGCGCAGAAGGTGAAGAGGCTCAGCCTGGCCAGCCCGATCGACGGCATCGTCGAGAAGCTCGTGGTAAACGTCGGTGAATGGGCCGACCCGCAGAGCCGCGACGGGGCGGCCGTGGTCGTGACAAACGATCCGCTGTTCCTGGAAGTGCGCGAGCTCAAGAGCTCGCAAGTTGCCCAGCTCAAGGTGGGCCAGAAGGTTCAGGTTCGCTACGCGGACGATGCGGATAAGCCGGAAAACTGGCAGCAAGCCGAAGTATTCTACTTCGCGGCCGTGTCGGATGCCCAGGCGGATACGCGGCTGGTGAAGCTGCGTCTTTCCAACCCAACCGGTCGCCCGGCGGGCCTGTGGATGGTCGTGAAGCTCCCGGACAACCTGGCGAACAACAATGCCCAGCCGGCAAACGTTGCGGGGCGGTGAATAAGCCCATAACGTAAATTCGTATCGCGCGAGGCACGAATCGCGCATTTTCCGTTGATAATCGGCGCTTAGCAGAGTGAAATTGGATGTCTATGTCATCAGGGATCGTCGAAACCGGCAGCTCAAAGGACCCGAATCGGGAGAAGCGTCCCGACAATCAACAAGTCCCGCGCGCTCGCCTCGTGCAAAAGCTCATGGCCGCCGGCGCGGATCTGCCGGCGTTCATCAGCGCGCTGATCGAAACGCAAGGGATTGTCGTCGCCGGCACGGAAGCGGCGGCGTTCATCATCGAACCGGGCGACCCGCAGCAGCAACCGGTTGAAGGTGAGGCGGCCGCAGCGCCGAACTTCAAGCTGCGCGCCGTCGCGCACGTTCGTCCCGACGATTCCGATCCCGACACGCGCCAACGCGCCCTGGAAGAATTCGCCAAGATCGTTCGTCCCTGTGTCGAGCAGGGCAAAGATGGTGTGATCGAAGTCGACGCGACGCGCCGCGAAACGGTCGATCCGCAGTTCTGCCTCGTCACGCTGCTCCGCGCCGACGGCCAGGTCGTGGCGGTGAGCGCGGTGATCGCGCGTGCGCCGAATGGCCAGCGCGCACAGCAGCGGCTGAGCTCGATGGAACTGGTCGCCGGCTACTTCGAGATGTTCACGCTGAAGCGTGCCGCCGAACAGACGCGCGTGATCGCGGCCACGAATCAGAACGTGCTGCAACTGGCGACGTCGGTCGCGACCGCCGAAGGTTACGACGCCGCCGCGATGAGCTTGTGCAACGAACTGGCCGCCCGCACCGGCGCGACGCGCGTTGCGATCGGCTGGCTCGAGGGACGCAAGATCAAGCTCAAGGCGATGAGCCACACCGAGAAGTTCGACAAGAAACAAGAGCTCGCCGTGATGATCGTCGCGGCGATGGAAGAATGTCTGGATCAGGAAGAGCTCGTGCAGTACGAGCCGGACGGCGCGAGCAGCGACAACGTCACCCGCGCGTCCGCCGAGCTGTCGCGCACGCAAGGCGGCGTGAGCGTGCTCAGCCTGCCGCTGCGCCGCATCGGCGAAATGGTGGGCGTCGTCTGTCTTGAATTCAATCCGCAGAAAAAGCTCGGACCCAACGCCGCCACCGGGCTGGCCGTCGCGGTCGAGCTGCTGGCGCCGCAGCTTTACGACCGTTATCAGAACGATCGCTGGTGGATCACCAAGACCGGAATCAGCATTCGCGAAACCGCGAAGATGGCCACCGGTCCCAAGCACATGCTGGCGAAGCTGATCATCGGCGTGTCGTTGATCGGGCTGATCATCATCTGCGATCTGGTGCCGTTCGTTGATCTGCGTTGGATGTATCATGTGAAGGCGCCGTTCCAGTTCGCATCTACCGAAAGCCGCA
>JACMJD010000638.1 GCA_014380825.1 Phycisphaerae bacterium
GGTGAATGGCAGCTTGATATCGATGCGTCGCGCGTCGGCCGACAGCGCGTAGGCGATGCGTTGCGCCAAATCCTGGATCTGCATTTCGCGGCCATACTGTGCGCGATCAAGCGGCTCCAGATACACGGACAGATTATGCTCTTCGTGTTTCGCAGCGCTGCCGGCGCCGGGCGAGCGAATGATGTCCTGCATATACAGCGGTAACTGACTGGGCAGCACATCGGGCTTAACGTGCAGCGCGACGGTGGCAGGCGCTTCGCCGTCCAGCTCGTACCACGCGGGCCACGGCATTGCCAGATCCGGTTTCTGCACGAGATTGGTGAACTGGTCGTAGACGAGTTTGTATACCTCGCGCATCTTCGGCTGCGAGACGAACTGATCGCTGCCATCCTCACCGAGCTGCCAACGATCGAGATGATTCGCGTGCCGCGCAACCAGATACGCCAGTTGCGGCTGCCATGTGTCGAGCGGCGCCTTCAAGATCTGAAGCCACGAATTCTCCGGCGTCGCCAAAATGCTTTTCGTATCAAGCGATGAAACCTCCGCGAGGCTGCGCTTCGCACGAACCTTCTTCTGCACGGAGGGCGGCAGACTTAACAGACATGCAGTGGGCGTGATGCCCAGCTCCTGCAACTCTTCGAGCAGCTTGTCGAACGCGGCCGGGTCGGTTTGCTGGATGTCGCCCTGATCGTTCCACACCGCCAGCTTCACGCGACCGGCCGACAGTTGCGGAAGGATCTGCGGAAGCTCGGACCAGCCTTCAAACGGAAGATCTGTGGCGATCAGACCAAAACGCGAATCCGGCGCGACCGGTTTTGCATCGTCCGCCAGCAGGACGAGATCAAGCGTCTGCTTGCCGACGAACTTGCCCTGGCTGCTCATCTCCAGCGCCGCTTCGTACCAGCCGGTCGTGAGCTCGCTCGGCAGCGTGAGCGTCATGCGCTTGCGGCCGGGGCCGAGTATCTCGGCGGTCTTCATGTCGAGCGCGCCGCTCTTCTGATAGACGGCTTTTCCGGTTGCATCGCGCACGATCAGTTGCGCGGACAAGTCGTCGGTGAAACGGTCGTTCACAAGCACGGACAGGCGACGCGTATCGTTTCGCCGAAAGATGTTGCCTGGCCGCTCGCTGGTCATCGCGACTTGCGGGACTTGCGACACCGTCAGGTCATCGAACCACGCGATGCCGTGAATGTCCTGCGGGAACAGCGTGCGCTCGCCCAGCACCGCCGGCGAATGTGCGGACGGCTGCAAGACGCCTAGTTCGACCACGAGATACGCAATTTTCTCGGCGTCGGCTGTCAGCTCGACGTCGATCTTCTGCCACGTGTTCACTTCAGCGGTAGCGGAATAAAGCGGCGAGTGCCGCACGGTGCTTTCGATCGTGTGGCCGTCCAGGTCCGTGAAATACACGCTCATCCGCGCGCGGGCGTGCGGCATGGGTGTGGTCTGGACGAATCCTTCGACGCGATAGTGCGCGTCGCGCTGCACTTTGATCTGTCCGGACTGGTAGCGATAGATCAGCGATCCGCCGTTGAGTTCCAGCCGGAAGCTGTACTTTCCGCCGTGTACGCGATCGCTGGCGAGCGAACCGTTCACGTAGTGCGGCAGGCCGGCGCCCTCGACCTTGGTCCAGTTCATCGGCAACTCTTCAACGTTGCCGAGGCGTCGTTCTTCGAAGTCGAAGGTGCGGAGGACGCGGGAGACGTCGGCGGGTTGGGCGCGCGAGATGCCGCAGATGAGGATCGAGAGGATGAGCGCAATGCGAGCGTGCATACGTCCGATAACTCTTATCGGACGATGGGGTCACTGGGCTTGAGCGAAGCGATTGCGCAGCACAGTGAGGCGATCACGAAGAAGTAGTAGTTTGCGAAGGCTTGTTTGTTCAGCGCGAAGAAGGTCAGAAATGTGATGGCAACCGCGATCGCGAATGAGTGTGGCGAACGATTCATTCTTCTCGCACAGAGGATCGCAACAGCAAGGGCTGCGACGACCGGAACTGCCGTAAACAGCTTGGGCAACCCCAGGTGCGACAGGGCGGCGGCGAAGCTCAACGCGTCGTCGCGGAAAGGTTGTCGGAATTGCAGTATCACGACGTTGTTCCAGAAGGCACTGAAGTTCGCCAGCGCGAGCGGCAGGGTGACGACGCAGGCGGTCGCAATCGCCTTGAGGTGAAATCTCCAGTCGCGCCAGTCGACCAGCAAGGGCGCCAGCGGGATCAACAAGATCATGTATTGCTTGGACGACAGCAGGAATCCGAACGCGTACGGCAGCAGGTGCGGGAAGCGAACCGCGCACAAGACCGTCGCCGCTACCAGCATCACCATCACCGGTTCGGTCCACCCTTGCTCGACGATGAAGAATCCGCGCGGTGTGAAGAGCAGAATCAACGCAGCTAGCACGCTGACGCGAGACCACGTCGTCGCCGCGATCATGACTGCGCCGACCGCAACGGCGATAAGCTGCGCGAATCGATAATCCCCCGCGATCGTGTAACCGAGGAGATTCCACCAGAGTGTGAGCGGCATGTAAGGGAAGCCGAAGAGCAATCGGCCGTCGCGTGCCAAGCCCTCGCCGTATACGAACGCTCCATCGCGCCCATATAGATCTGGGTAGGTGATCGTGTACGGATTCATGCCGCTTATCAACGCGGCGCAGGCATCGCGCTGGAAGATGAACACATCCATGTACGGTGTTGGTGTTATCCGCACTAGCCAGGTGCCGGCGAGGAGGTAGATTGCGAGTAGCGCGATGAAGGCGCTTCGATGAAATCGCGTTGCGCGAGACACGATTGCAATCGCCACCAACATCAGCGCGAGAAAGAACCCATAGTCGCGCCATTCGTGCCGCTCGTGATGTGAACCGGGGAAGTCGGCGAGCAGCAGTCCGAGCTGAATGGAGATAGCTGCGACCAGCACCGGCAACGTAAAGCGCGATCGTTCGGGTGTGTACCAGAACGCGAGCGACGCGAGTACACCCGCCACGCCCAGCAGCGCGACCGCCCATGGCGAATACAAACCATCGTTCACCTGAAGCGCTGTGCCAAGAGCAAGGGCCGCGATCGCAAGTGGGATCGTTCTATCGCGCAGAAGTTGTCGCATCGCTCGTTCGATCCTGCGCGCTGGCGAGGAAGATCAGTTGGTATCCGAACAGGCCCGGCATGAGGCTAAGGAACACGTGCTGAATTCGGACGAGCGATCGAAACACGAAGCTCCCTTCGCCGCTCTTCCACAACTCGTCGATGGGCACGCCGGTGACGCTGAATCGGTCCACCTTCAGTCCCGCCTCTGCGAGCATTTCCGTCGCGGTTTTACGGGTGAGGAAATGCAGATGCGTTCGATCCAGAATACCGCGCTGCATCTTGGGGAACTGGCCGAACAGCAGCATTATGCGCACGGCCAGATGCGCGACGTTTGGCAGTGAGATGATGAACTTTGCGTCATCCGCGCCCGCGCGACGCAAGCGTTGGAGCGTACTGACCGGATGCACCAGATGTTCGAGCACGTCGCCGCAGACGATCAGCCGATATCGCTTGTTCTCCAGCGGCGCTCGCTCGATCGTGTTGAACCAGATGTTGCGATAGTTGGGCCGCGCCATGCCGGCCCAGGTTTCGTTGGGTTCGACGGCGTCCATCTCGATGCCGGTGCCCTGCATCATCGCGCCGAGCATGCCTTGAGCCGCGCCGACGTCGAGCACGGGTGCGAAGCCGCGTTCGCCGGCAAGCTCGCGCACGAGCGCCGCGATCTGCTGATGACTACTCCTGGGGTCCGTGTGCGGCCGGTAATGAATGCTCGATGTCGGCGACGTTTCCGTCGCGCTCGTCATCGGCGGCTGCTGCACGTCGCCAGCGGTGTTGGATGGCATACTTGAACGCTTCGCGAATGCAGTTGACGGCGTACGGAATGCCGTTCACGTGACAGATCTCATCGCCATAATACGTCGGGATCGGCACTTCCTTGATTCGAAATCCGCGCTTCAGAAATTCCAGGATGATCTGCGTATCGAAGTGCCAGTTCCACGTCAATCGATCCAGCGGAATCTCTTTCAGTGCGTGAACGGAATACGCGCGATAGCCGCTATGAAATTCCGTGAAGCGCCCGCCGATCAGCAGGTTCTCGATCGCGGTCAGTATTCGGTTGCCAACGTACTTGTACATCGGCATGTTGCCCTGGCGCGCCGCGCCAGGAATCATCATGCGCGAACCCATGACCATATCCGCCTGCCCGCGCTCCAGCGGGGTGATGAGTTCCTGCATGACTTCCGGCGCGTACTGGCCATCGCCGTGAAGCAGCACGACGATGTCGAAGCCCCGCTCGATCGCGTACTGATAACCCTGGCGCTGGTTGCCGCCGTACATCAGGTTTTGCGGATTGCGGTAGATCGACAATTTGCCGTCGTGAAATTCTTCCTGCGCGAGTTGCTGGCCAACCGAAAGTGTGTCGTCCGAACTGGCGTCGTCGAAGACGAAGATCTCGTCGACCTTGTTCATCACCGGCTGGGGAATGCGCTCCAGGACGCTGCGCAGCGTCGATTGCGCGTTGTAGGCGACGACAAGAATTCCGATACGGGACATATTGATTCTACGAGGCCGCAGACCGCAGGCGACAATCCCTGAACTACCGGCGTTCAAGTCTAACACATCGCCACAAAAGGGCGAAATTAGCTCGATTTCCGGCTCATATGGCCGGTTCGGAGGGCAAGGTTCGCACAAGATATTCACGGCATATGACCGATAAACGACAAGAGGCGAATCACTCGTGTTACTCGATTTACTCCAACTTCTACCCGACAAGCCCGGCGACGGCGCGCTGATCATTGCGATGATCGGCGGCGTGTTCGGTCTGGGTTTGTGGATCGCGGGCGTGAAGGTTTCGCGGCCGCTCGTGACGCTGCTCACCGTGCTGATCGGCGCGATGATCGGCAGGCAATTGCCGTCCTGGTTCAACTGGAACATCAGCGGCGCCGGACCCGCGGTAGGCGGCGCGGTGGTGCTTGGCGTGAGCGGGTTTGTGCTGCATCGCATGTGGGTGGGCATCGGCCTTGGCCTCACGCTGTCCCTGTGGTGTGCGCTGCGCATGTGGCTGATGATGCGCGACGGCGCGAGCTGGGATTGGCCGGATCTGAGCGCGCCGTCGAGCTGCTGGGCGTATCTGCAAGATATCTGGGACTCATTGCCGCCGAACATGGCGCGCATCCTGCCGTTCGTGGCGGGCGTTGCGCTGGTGTGCGGCGTCGCGTCTTCCATCCTCTGGCCGAAGCTGACAACCGTTCTGAACTGGAGCGCGATCGGCTTAACCA
>JACMJD010000639.1 GCA_014380825.1 Phycisphaerae bacterium
GCAACGGGCTGGTGATCATTGGCGTGTGCAACACGAAAGGCGCCGAGCGGATGTCGCAGACGGTGAACGAAAAGGGGATCAAATATCCGGTGGCCGCCGACGTGAACAACAAGACGGTGGAAGCGTTTGGCGTGAACGGATATCCGGATTACTACCTGATCGACCGCGCCGGCAACCTGCGCATCGCCGATTGCAAGAACGGCACCGTCGAGGCCGCGATCAAAGCGCTGCTAAGCGAAGACGCCCCGGAACTGACGGCTTCGGCGAAGTAAAACGTAAGCACGGAAAATCGAACCACCAAGAGCACCAAGAACACCAAGAAATTCAAGGACAAGAAACCACAGATTTCACAGATTTCACAGATTGAATTCGCTGTTTCTTAATCTGTGTAATCTGTGAAATCTGTGGTTAATGCTTCTTCTTGGTCTTCTTGGTGGTTAGCCTCTTTTGTTCGACTTCGCGGTCTCATCCTTCACGTAGCACGACGGGCCCGAATCACCAAACCAGGATTGCGACTTCGACAGGATTGGCGCATGCTATCCACAATTCGTTGGGAACTATCCACAATGCCAAATCGAACCGCGTCATTCATCTGCCTGCTCGGGCTGTCGTTCGTTTTCACCGGCTGCGCGAACTCGCCACGGGCGACGGAAGTCGCATCCAGCGGCGAACGTCGTGACGAAAAGATTCCTGTATCAACGCAACCGCTCATTCCGATCAAGGCAGACCTGGCGCCCGGTGTATCGAAAGAATCGATCACTGGCGGCGGCGAACCGTTCCCACCTGCCACTCCGCGCACTGTTGTTAAGGTTACGCAGATGGTTTTCCCGGCCGTCGTTCGATTGGACGTCGCTCAGGAGATTTATTCCGAAGGCAAACGAAATCTCCGCCGCGGGATTGGCTCGGGCGTGATCATCGACGACCAGGGCCACATCCTGACGAACTATCACGTCGCCGGTCGGGCGGCCGAGATTTACGTCACGCTGTTCAATAAAGAACGCGTGCCCGCGAAACTCATCGGCGACGATCACTGGACGGATCTGGCCGTCGTGCAGATGGACCTTGAGGTGCTGAAGAAACGCAACATCCCGTTCCGCCACGCCGAGCTTGGCGAAAGCAGTTCGCTCGTGCCCGGGCAGGATGTGATCGCCGTGGGCACGCCGTTCGGATTGGCGCGCACGATGACGCTGGGCATCGTCTCGAATAACGAGCGCACGTTCTATCCCGAAAAACAGAAGATCGACGAATTCGAAACCGGCGAGTTCAGCAACTGGATTCAGATGGACACGCCGATCGCCCCGGGCAACAGCGGCGGACCACTGGTGGACTTGACCGGCAAGATCGTCGGCATCAACACCCGCGGCATTTCCGGCCAGGGACTGAACTTCGCGATCCCGATCGACACGGCCAAGCCGGTGGTCGAAGACATCCTGGCGAGCGCCAGCCCGGAAAGTAAAGGGCGCGTCGAGCGGTCTGATCTGGGAATCGATTTCCGCCCGCTTCAGGATCTGGAATCGTTCTACGACATCGACATCAACAAGGGCGCGCTGATCAACAGCGTCGACCGCGGCTCGCCGGCGCAGGTGGCCGACGTGCGCACGCAGGACATTCTGCTGGAGATCAACGGCAAGACGGTGAACGTGCGGTTTCCCGAAGAGGTTTCGCCGGCGAGAAAGATGATCGCCGACCTTCCGATTGGCAGCGAAGCGAAACTGAAGATCAAGCGCGGCAAGGAGATCATCGAAGTCGTGGTGAAAACCGAGAAGCTCCAGAGCACGGTCGGCGAGGAAAAAGAGATCAAGAGCTGGGGCATGTCGGTGCGCGATGTGTCACGCGCGTACGCCAACGAGCAGCGGCTCGATTCGGACAAGGGCGTCGTCGTCACCACGCTGAATGGCGGATATCCCGCGGCCAAGGCGGAACTGTCCAGCGGCGACGTGATCCTCGCAGTGAACGGGAAGAACGTCGAGGACCTCAATGAATTCATGACCGCCTACAATCAGACCACCAACAAGCGCGAAACGCGCGTGCTGCTGGCGCTTCAACGTGGCCGGGCGCGGCAGACTAAGGTGCTGAAGATCACGTACGCCGATCCGCCGGCAACCGCACCGGCCAATGGCGCGACGCCCACAACGGTACCCGCAACTGCGCCGGCGTCGGAGAAATAATTCCTTCGGACCTTTTTCACCCGCACTCTTGTTTTGGAATTTGAAATGAATCAAACGCTGCGAACTGGCGTACGTCTCGCCGTGACCGCGACGATCTTCTCGTGTCTGACGCAGAACAGATTGCGCGCACAGGATTCGCCGACGACCAAATCAGCCGCGGGCACGTTCGCGACCGCTTCCGTGACGAGCAGCTCGCCGAGCGTCGCACCGGCGTTCGCCAAGAAACTGTATGAAGATGTCTCGCCGTCGCTCGTCGCCGTGCAATACACCTGGGAATATGAATTCGGCAAAGCCGACTTCGTCGAGCCGGGCGTGGTCGTCTCGGCGGACGGACTGATCCTGCTGCCCGGCGCGGAGCTTCTCCCGCGCATGCCGGCCGGGCAGATTCGCGACGTCAAGATCATCATTCCGCACCTGGACAAGGACAACGAAGAGATCGAGGCCGAGCTGCTGGGCCGCGATCAGCGCAGCGAGGTCGTGTTCATCCGCGCGAAGGAAAAACGCGACTGGAAGCCGATCAAGTTCGTGGATGAAACGCCCGCGATCGGCGATCCGATCGTCTCGGTCGGCATGCTCTCGCGCGATGCGGGGTATCGAACGTATCTCGCCGAATCGATCGTCGGCGCTTATTCGCGCGGTGAGATTCCCACGATCGTCGCCACCGGCGGCGGCCTCGCTAATGTCGGCGCGCCGGTCTTCAACACCGCGGGGCAGGCGATCGGGTGGGTCAATTATTATGCAAGCACGCAGTTCTTGCTGCACACCACGCTCGCGCGACGCGGCGAGCAGATCGAACCACTCGCGCCGCTCATGTCGCCGCCACGCATTTTTGTGCCCACCAGCGTCTTCGCGAAAAGCCTGACCGATCCACCGACGGCAGGACAACCGCCGAAGCTTCCGTGGCTGGGCATGCCGAATCTGTCCGGCGTCGACAAAGATGTCGCGCAGGTTTTCGGTTTGGAAAATCAACCCGCGGTTGAAGTGGGCGACGTCGTTCCCAATTCCCCCGCCGACAAAGCAGGCATCAAGATCGGCATGAAGATCGTCAAGGTGAACGGCCAACCGCTTGAGCGCGGCGATCTGGTGGAAGAGCTGCCCGGCATCCTGGCGCGCAAGATCATGCGCATGCCAGTCGGAACACAGGTGACGTTCGGCGTGCTAACGGAAAAAGATCAGCCGATGAAGGATTTCACCGTCACGCTCGGAGAGCGTCCGCTCGACAACACCTGGGCCAAGCGCGCCTGGGCTGAAGATCTTGGCTTCGGCACGCGCAATCTCGTCTTTGAAGACACCTACGCGCGCAAGCAGCCGGCCGACTTGAAGGGCGTGATCGTCACCATGATCAAGCCCAACAGCGCCGCCGCCAGCGCGAAGCTGGCGCGCGAAGACATCATCACGCAATTCAACAGCATGCCGGTGAGCGATGTCGACCAGTTCGAATCGACCTACAAAGCGTTTCGCTCTGAGAAACCGAAGGAAGCGATCGTGCTGGTCATCATGAAGCGCGACGGCACCACGCAGACGATTCGCATCGAGCCGCCACAGTAATGGGGATATTCACATGTTGAACGTATCGCGTTTGGCGCTCGCGCTGATGTTGCTCATCGCATCCAGCGCTTTCGCGCAGACGGAATCACCGAACGACATCTGCAAGCGCGTCACGCCCGCGCTCGTCGCCGTGCAGTGGACGTGGGCATACGAGTATGGCCGCATGGAATTTGTCGGCGCCGGTATCGTCGTTCGCGACGACGGCCTGATCATGATCCCGATGCAGGTGGCGGATCCGGGAATCGCCGATGAGCAGATGGTTGATTTCAAGATCATCATTCCCTCCGACGCCACGCATGATGAGCAGGAAATCGAAGCCGTCTTTCAGGGCCGCGACGAGCGCGGCGACGTCGCGTTCGTCAAACCGAAAGCATCCGACCGAAAATGGCAAGCGCTGAAGTTCGAAGACGTTCCGGTTGACGTGGGCGATCGCCTCGTGTCGGTCGGCATGTTCCCGCGCAAGGGCGGATACCAGACGTTCTGCTCAACTTGCATCGTCGGCGCGATCCTTCGCGGCGAAGTGCCGCCGATCATCGTCACCGGCGGATCGTTCACTGCGACTGGCGGGCCGGTGTTCAACGCGCGCGGGCAGGCGATCGGATACATCAACACGCAGAACAGCAATTACCTGCTCGACGCGACCGGCGAGGGTTACTCCAAACCCTTCCAACCGATGAGCAGTTGGCGCCTGCCGCTTGAATCTCCGCCGGTGTTGTTCACGCACGCGCGTGAGCTGATGCAGTCTCTCCGCGATCCGCCCACGCCCGAGCGTCCGCTGAATTATCCGTGGCTGGGCGCGACGCTCACCGGAATCGAAAAAGATGTCGCGGAAGTGTTCGATCTCCAGAACCAGGCGGCGATCGAGATCGCCGAAGTCGTCGCCGACGCCCCGCTCGCCAAAGCGGGCATGAAGACAGGCATGAAGATCGTCAAGTTCAACGGCCAACCGCTGACGCGCGGCGATTCGCCCGACGAAGTCTCCGACATCCTCGGCCGACAAGTGCAGCGCCTAAAAGCTGGCGATGTCGTCACGCTCACGCTGATGTCCGAAAAGGACAAACCGCTCGAAGACGTAAAAGTGACGCTGGAGAATCGTCCGATTCGACAGAACGAATTGCCGCGATCGTGGTTTGAAGACCTGGGCTTCTCCGTTCGTGACCTGACGTTCTTCGACCGCTACACGCGCAAGCAACCGAACGACCTGAAGGGCGTGCTCGTCGGCCTCACCCGTGCGCAAAGCCCCGCCGAGAGCGCAAAGCTCGAGAGCGAGCACATCATCCAGTCGATCAACGGCACGCCCGTCACCGGCCGCGAACAATTCAGCACGGACTACAAAAATTTCCGCGCCGAAAAGCCGACAGAAGCGATCATCCTGGTCGTCCTGAAACAGGATGGCCAAACCCAAACGATCCGGATCGAACCGCCGCAGTAAGATGATGCGAAGCGATTGGGAAGAAGATCGCTGAAGGTCGGCTTGCGATTAAGTCTCTCACCTCCCCACCTGCTCACCTCCCCACCTCCCCATCCTGCACCCCTTGCTTCGCTCGATTCGCTCGATATCATTTCGCGTCGCGCCGCCAGGCGGCGAACTACCGGGCAGGTAGCTCAGTTGGTAGAGCAATGGACTGAAAATCCATGTGTCGCCGGTTCGATCCCGGCTCTGCCCACTAGGACGAAAGGTGCGAAGAAGGCCGCATCCTTCTCGGGGTGCGGTCTTTTCCATTGGAACACGCCGGGCCGCCAAGCCGGTGGAGCTGATCACGGTGATCGCGAGACTGCCCGGAACGAGCGCGAGCGTCAGTGGACAGCGCTGCGTGATTGGGACTATGGTGAGTGATCGATGACTCGCCTGACGACGATCCTCCTGACGCTGGCGATTGCTCTGGCCAACGCGATTTGTCTTTGCGCAAGCCCGCTGGCGAAGCGATCATTCGCGCCGCCGCCTCGCTCGTGTCACGCCACGAAGGTTCATAAAACGTCCGATCACCAAGATCGACGCGCGCCGAGCGAATGCGGCCACTGCAGTGGCATTGCAGCGGCCGACACTTCGATTGCCAGGACGGTCGCCCCGCCGATGACGTTGCTCGATTCGATCTTCGTCGCTCAATACTGGCCCGCGATTTCTTACACGCCGACGACGCCGTTTGCCTCGCTCGATCACAGCGGCCTTCCGCCGCCTGCACGCGGGCGAACGCTGCTTGATCTCGCTTGTTCGTTGACTACCTGATTCGGCAAATCCTTGGTCGCCCGCCGACTGCGTGGCGGCGCGATTGTTGCTGCGCGCTTTGTTTTCCCGCCGACAACGGAGAGTCTGATGATCAAGCTTTTGCCGCTCGTCACCGCGGCGTCACTGCTGGCTGGCTGTGGCACGGCCAAGCCGATCGCGATTGACGCGAACCATCCCGCCAATCCCAATGCGCCGGTCGCGCCGACGACGGTGCAATCGACGACCCTGGCGATCACACCCGCGCCCACCTCGGCGCCCGCGGCCGCTCCGGCGCCCGACGGCGCGCAAGGAATGTACGTTTGCCCGATGCATCCGGAAGTCGTCTCGGATGTGCCGGGCCAATGCCCGAAGTGCGGCATGAAGCTGGTGCGGAAGGAGGCGGGCAAGTGAACACATCTCTCAAATCCGCCCTACTCGCCGCAGCAATCGCACTGATCGGTGGTTGTGCGGCCATGCCGAAAGACTCTGGCTTCCACGATGTTCGCAGCGCCGTCGAGCAGCGCAGCGGCCAACGTGTGCAATGGAATCGATTCAGCGCCGACGACCACGACCTCGACGCCGCCGTGCGCGATCTGATCGCTCAACCGCTGACCGCCGATCGCGCTGTGCAGATCGCGCTGATCAACAATCGCAGTTTGCAGTCGACGTACGAAGAACTCGGCGTCGCACAAGCCGAGCTCGTGCAGGCCGGGCTGCTGAAGAATCCGGTCTTCGACGCCGACGCCAAATTCCTCGAAGGCGGCGGCGGGACGATCGTTGAGCTGTCGGTCATGCAGAGTTTCCTCGACATCTTTTTCATTCCGCTTCGCAAGCGAATCGCAAGCGGCGCATTCGAAGTCGCCAAGCTGCGCGTCGCCGGCGCTGCGGTCGACCTGGTGGCCGAGGTCCGCGAAGCATACTACGCGCATGTCGCCGCCGAGCAGGTGTTGGAATTGCGACGCACGGTCGTGAGTGCGACCGACGCAGCGTACGGCCTTTCCCGTCGCATCCACGATGCGGGAAACAACACCGCCTTGGATGTCGCCCAGGAGCGTGCGTTATACGAACAATCGAAGCTTGAGCTGGCGCACGGGGAGTCGACGGTGCTCGACACCCGCGAGCGCCTGAACGCGCTGCTGGGACTGTGGGGAACAAATACAACATGGACGATCAACGAGCGGCTCGGCGATCCGCCCGCGGAAGAATCGCCAGCCGCTGAGATTGAACGCCGCGCGGTTGAATCGAATCTCCTTCTCGCGGCGATGAAACATCAGCTCGATGGCGCGGCGATCACGCTGGGTCTGCGCAGATCAACCGCGTGGCTCTCCGAAGCGGAAGTGGGTGTTGCCGCGGAACGCGAGCCGGAAGGAACCTGGGCATTCGGTCCGGCGATCTCCGCGCCCATCCCGCTATTCGATCAGGGTCAGGCATCAACCGCGATCGCGCGCTCGGAGTTCGAGCGCATCCGACAGCATTACTTCGCGACGGCGATTGAAGTGCGGTCGGCCGCGCGCTCGGCACGGAATCGGCTGATGGCGGCGCGCGCACGGGCGGAATATCTGCGCCAGGTGATCCTGCCACTGCGTCAGGAGATCACGCACGAGACGCAGCTTCAATACAACGCGATGCAGGTCGGCGCGTTCCAGCTTCTGGCGGCCAAGCAAAACGAGATCGAGGCGGGCGTGCAGTACATCGAATCGCTGCGCGAATACTGGATCGCGCGCAGCGCGTTCGAGCAGGTCACGAGTGGATCGATTCATACAAAGGTGAGCCAATGAACAACGCGAAATACAACCGACAGCTCACACGCCGCCACGCGCTGATCAGCGGCGCTGCCGCCCTCGCAAGCGCGCCTGCGCTGCTGAGCGCCGCGCAGGCTGATCCTGCGGCCGTCGTGACGACTCGCCCTGCCGATCCGGGCGAACCGACGCGCGATTACACGCCGATTCACGTACCGAATGGCGAAGTGCTGCCGTGGAAAGTTGTCGATGGCGTGAAAGTCTTTCATCTCATCGCCGAAGAGTTCGAACAGGAAATGGCGCCGGGCCTGCGCGTGAAACTGTGGGGCTACAACGGCCGCTCACCGGGGCCGGTGATTGAAACCGTCGAGGGCGATCGCGTGCGATTTTATGTCACGAATCGTCTGCCAGCGCCGACGACAATTCACTGGCACGGCGTGATCCTGCCCAGCGGGATGGACGGCGTGACCGGGCTGAATCAAAAGCCCATCGAACCCGGCGAGACGTTCAAATATGAGTTCACCTGTCAGCAGAACGGCACGTTCATGTATCACTCGCACTTCGACGAGATGACGCAAATGGCGCTGGGCATGGTCGGCATGTTCATCATGCACGCGCGAAACGTTCCGCGCGAGAAACGCCCGATGCGCGACTTCGTGCTCATGTCGCAGGAGTGGCACATTGAGGTCGGCGCCGCGCGACCCGATCCGAACGAGATGACAGATTTCAACGTGCTCTCATTCAACGGAAAAGCCTTTCCCGGCACCGCGCCGCTCGTCGCACGGCTTGGCGATCGCGTGCGAATTCGCCTCGGCAACCTCGGGCCGATGAGCCATCATCCGATCCACCTGCACGGGTATCACTTCGCCATCACCGAAACCGCAGGCGGACCGATTCCCGAATCGGCACGCTGGCGCGATTCGACCGTGCTCGTGCCGGTCGGCTCAACCCGCACGATCGAGTTCCTCGCCGACAACCCCGGCGATTGGGCGCTGCACTGTCACATGACCCACCACGCGATGAACCAGATGGGCCACGGAATTCCCAACATGATCGGTGTGAACACCGACGGCCTCGATTCGCGCGTGCGACAACTCCTTCCTCGCTACATGACCATGGGCGAAACCGGCATGGGCGGCATGGGCGAACACGCCAAGCACATGGGGATTCCAAAGAACAGCATCCCGATGCTCGGCGCGCCCGGGCCGTTCTCGTACATCGACATGGGCGGGATGTTCACAATCCTGAAGGTGCGGCAAGACGTGACCGGATTTGATGACCCGGGTTGGTACGAGAATCCGCAAGGCATGGTCGCGATCAGCGCGACGAGCGAAGATCTGGCTCGCGACGGGGTGAGTCACAATGGATCATCACGTTAAAGTTCTTCCGCTTGGGTTGTCGCGCGAATAAGATTGCGCGACGAACATTTTACACGGTGGTTTTGATGTCAGAATTCCGGGCCGAACGCGATTCGATGGGCGAGATGAAAGTGCCGACCGACGCCTACTACGGCGCGCAGACGGCGCGGGCGGTGGAAAATTTCCCCATCTCTGATCTGCGGTTTAGCCGTCGATTTATCGGCGCAATGGGACTGATCAAGTCGGCGGCAGCGGAAATCAATCAGAAGCTCGGCGTGCTGGACGACAAGAAGAAACAGCTTATCCAGCAGGCAGCAAGCGACGTGATCGACGGCAAGCTCGATTCGCAATTCGTCATCGACATCTTCCAGACCGGCAGCGGCACATCCACGAACATGAACACGAACGA
>JACMJD010000058.1 GCA_014380825.1 Phycisphaerae bacterium
AACACCAACGCCGGGTCTGAGGGTACGCCCGAAGACCCGGATCTCACCGCGCTGCGTTCACGAGGATTCTCTCTCGTCGAGCTCTTGGTCGTCATCGGCATCATCGCAATCCTTCTCGGACTTCTACTCCCAAGCATCCAACGCGCCCGTCGAGTCGCACAAACCACTCAATGCGCGACGCAGCTCCGCGCCGTGGGACAAGCGCTCGCAGTCTACGCGAACAACAATCACGGTTACTTCCCCGGCTGGTCCGGTTGGCACAACGCGAACGGCGATGCCACCGGAGACGACGAACCCGGACCCGGCTGGACGGAACTGCTCGGCAAAGAAATCAACCCCACCGCATCGCGCATCTGGAACTGTCCGAGCTTCCCCGAAGAATTCCGCATCAACTATTTCCTCTCAGGCCGATTCACGTTCGTCTCGGGCCGATTCCACCTGCGCTACAGCGAGATCCGCCTGTCCTCGCAATTCGTCCTCAGCGGCGACTGCACGCAGGCGCTGCTGTACCCGCCCAACTTCGGCACCGCGCCCAAGACCAGCGACGACTGCGACAAGGACGACGCCACGCAAGAAGGCGTAGTCTTCGCCAACCAACCCGGCGGCCTGAACATGCACCGAGGCGGGAACAACGTCCTTTTCGGTGACTGGCACGTCGATCTGGTGCCGCGGTATGAGCTGGGAAGAATTACGTACAACCCGCGCCGCATCGAAGCGTGGGCGGATGTGACGCCGGATTGACTCCATTGCGGGCTGTTCACAGCACACCGCCGCACGGCACGCATGTTGAACACTGTTCACTTGATCGCCGTCGGAACTTGTTACACTCCGTGCTGTACGTTCACAATCGCGCACTTGCGGCAAAGAACACTTCTCTCTGACGTCGCGAATTTTTTCACTGATCATCACACCTGAACCGAGTGCGTTGTCCGCTCGTCTCATTGATTGGACGGACGCAAAAAAAAGTTTCCACGTTCCAAAAAAATGATCCGCCGCCGGTCTCTTGGATCGCAAAGGATGCGGCGTGATTCGCATGGTGCGGATTCCTGCATTCAGAACCGGAGAAATCATGTCATTTGCAACGAATTCACGGCGGCACGTTGTAGCGCAGATTTTCATCGCGTCCCTTGTCGGCGGACGCATCGGCGACGACGTCACGCTGATCTTCGACGGCGGCATCGATCTGATTGCTCGCATCGTCGGCATCGAGAGCGCCCCCAAAACCGAGCAGATCCGCGCGATCATCGATATGAACCAGATCGATCGCATGAATGAAATCGGCACGAGCGGCGGCGGCATCGACGGCTCGACGATCATCGATCGCCAGATCCTCGACGGCGGCGGCAGCAGCGAGAACACCGGTGGCATCTCGCCCGACCGTATCGGCAATCGCAGGATCCGCATGGACGCGCTGCCGATCGACACAGGCGAGATCATCGACATCAACATCAAGATTAGTGGGCGCATTATCCCGGCCAAGACTCGCTTCGCGTCAATCGACGCTGCCGGTCAGGTACCGGCAGTGGCGCCCGTAGGCGCGGTGTCGGGCATTCATGCGTAAACACCGCTCGCGCGCCGCCGACGCCAATCCTGTCGTCTGCAGGCACGCGCGGGACTTCACTTGCACGATGGCGAGCGGAGCCCCCAAAACGATCGAGCAGTTCGTGGACGAGATGGATCGTGTCCTGACCGGCGACCTGGATGTCGACCTGGCAATTCTCGAACGCATTTGTGAAACGGTGTGGAATGAAACCGACACTCGAACAAGTCCTTAGCGCTCTGTGCAACGTGAAGCCACCGTGCCCTTTCGCCGCGGAACTCGCCGGCGAAAGGGCAGTCCGCGACGCGTCGCAAGGAAGAAGTGACTCTGCGGAGGAGGCGAACAACGCAGAGGTAACTTGTCATGGACAGGGCTCTTCGGACCCCGGCGACCGAAGCAGAAGCCGTCGCCGTCATCAACAAAATCTACACCCAAATTGCACCGATCATTTTTGCCATGTTCTACCGGAACGTGCGAAAGGAGGATTTAGCCGATGCGATTCAAAGCACGGCGTTGATCGTCTGGAGTTATTACAAGGGCGGAAAGCTAAAACTCTCGGACAACGAAGGAGAGGTTTTTCAATATCTGAAAAGCATCGCCTTCCACAGCGTATGCCGAATGCTGTACAAGTCGAAGCGTCGCCGCGAAAAGGAATCGCGCGCACGCGAGAGCGCGATTACGCTCGCGCCCGATTCCGCCGCAGAGTGCGCGGAACGCGATCAACTTGAACACGATCGACGTGCGTTTGCGACATTGGCGTCGCAGTTCGACCCAGGCGAAATCCAGCTACTGTTTGACCGGGAATCAGGAATGACCTTCGCGAAGATGGCACAGTCTCGCCAGATTACAACCCAGGCCATCGCGGGCCGATATTATTCCGTGATGGCGAAGTTCAGGCGACTGGCTGCGATGCTCTAAGACCCACAGTGTGAAGTCATTTGGCGATCGACGTGACGCAAAGTCATGTCGATCGCCTTTTTCGTTCCTGCCCTGCTGATTTGATGAAGTTCAATGAAAAGGATGCTGCAGCGAAATGCGGGTGAGCGGCTTAAGAAACCGGCGGGAGGCGGCGGAGAACGATATCGGCTACCGTCGCCTCCCGATGAGATGTGATATCAAGTCTTCGATCATGGAATCGTCGTCCTCTAACGGCAGCTAATCGCGTAGAGCCGCAATTCCGAACAGAACCAACATCGCGCCTACGATAAACATGAATGTTTGCCACATGTTGCATCACCTCCTTTCAGGTGGCTTGAGTGGGGTTTTGATCGCATCCGGCCAATCACACTCCAATCCAAGGGCGTCGTAGCCCTCGCCGAAAAGGAGCTTGCCCGGGTTCATTTTTTCCTTGTGAATCAAATAACGAATGCAACGCGTGCGATTAGAATGCAGCGACAAAGGAATCAGCATTTATGGCTTTCGCATCAATTCCCGAAATCCTCGAAGACATCAAACTCGGCCGCATGATCGTGCTCGTCGACGATGAAGATCGTGAGAACGAAGGCGATCTGATTGTCGCGGGTGAAAAATGCACGCCGGCGGCGATCAACTTCATGATCAAGTTCGGGCGCGGCGTGCCGTTTATTCCGGCGACCGATGCGCGATTGAATCAGCTCAAGATCCCGATGATGACCAAGCAAAACACCGCCCGCCACGGCACGGCCATGGCGGAGATGGTCGATGCGCTGCACGGCACGACCACCGGCGTGAGCGCGTTCGATCGCGCCGCCACCGTGCGTGTCTTCGTTGACGACGACGCCGTGCCGGAAGATCTCGCGCGGCCCGGTCACATGATCCCGCTGCGCGCCGAACCGGGCGGAGTGCTCGTGCGCGCGGGGCACACCGAAGCGATCGTCGATCTCTGCACGCTCGCGGGATTGAAACCCGTCGGCGTCGGTTGCGAAGTGATCGGTGAAGATGGCCAGATGATGCGCCGACCGCAGCTTGAACTGTTCTGCCAAGAACATAACCTGAAGATGGCGAGCATTGCCGACCTGATCAGCTACCGCCTGAAGCGCGAGCAACTGATCGAACGAATTGAAACCGTCACGTTGCCCACGCGCTGGGGCGTGTTCAAGCTGATCGCCTACCACAGCGCCGTCGATGCCCAGCCACACCTCGCACTCTGTAAAGGCGGCGTGGGCGACCTCGACGAGAACGGCAACGTCATCGCGCACGAACAACCCGTGCTCGTTCGCGTCCACAGCGAATGCCTGACCGGCGACGTTTTCGGCAGCGGCAAATGCGACTGCGGCGACCAGCTCGACACCGCCATGCAACTCATCGAAAACGCCGGCGTCGGCGCGCTGATTTATCTAAGACAAGAAGGCCGCGGCATCGGATTGGCGAACAAGCTGCA
>JACMJD010000640.1 GCA_014380825.1 Phycisphaerae bacterium
ACGTTCGTGTAGTTGATGTGGCGGTTGCGATTGTAATACGTCTGATCGCCATGCAGCTTCTCGCGGACAAAATTCGCGAGCCGGCCGATGCCATGAATGTCGCGACTGCGATAGAGCGCGACCCCGTCCTCGTACGACAGCGATTCACTCGCAACAACACGCTCGCGGATCGGCTGCAGAATTCGATCATTTACCAAGAGTTCTGCCGACATCGTCGCAAGAGTATATGGATTGAATCCGGTCCGACCAATCTTTCGGGAGATTTGAATGCAGCGATGCAAATGGGCCAGCAATGAATGGAACACGCCGTATCACGACGAAGAGTGGGGCGTGCCGCAGCATGAGGATCGCGTGTTGTTCGAGTTCCTGATCCTCGAAGGCGCACAAGCCGGGCTGAGCTGGGACACAATTCTGCGCAAGCGCGAAGCATATCGAAAAGCCTTCGCTAGTTTCGATCCGAAGAAGGTCGCGAAGTTCGACGCGGCGAAGAAGAAACAACTGATGAACAATGCAGGCATCGTCCGCAATCGTCTGAAGATTGACAGCGCCATCACCAACGCGAAAGCGTTTCTAGCGGTGCAGAAGGAATTCAGAACCTTCGATCGCTACATCTGGTCCTTCGTCGGCGGCGCGCCGATCGACGGCAAGCGCAAACAGTTCGCGCAGGTGCCGGCGAAGACGGAGACCTCGGATGCGATGAGCAGGGATCTCCTGAAGCGTAGATTCAAGTTCGTGGGCTCAACGATCTGCTACGCGTTCATGCAGGCCGTGGGGATGGTGAACGATCACACGAGCGATTGCTATCGATACCGTCAGCTCAAGGGACGGTGAGCGCGTCTTGTCCCGCATGAATCGCTACGGCGCTGTTGGGGCGGTCGACGCCTTCGGACTGATCGGCTCCAGCGGCGCCGGCGGCTTCTCCGGAGGCGGCAGCTTCCCGAACGGCTCGAAGTAAATTCGATGCGTGTGCTTGCGCTGCATCGGTTTCTCAAAGACCGGCTTGCCCTCGACCGTCGCGCGATCTTTCGTCGGCTCGATCACCAGCCGCTGGTTCTTTTGCATTGCCGCGGCGAACACGAACTGCGTCGTGTCGGCGTCGTAGATGTACGCGACGCCGGGATCCGTCGCCTGGAACCACAATCGGCCCACGCCCTGTTTCGCGTAGATCGCGTTGCGCGGGATGGCACGGTTGGGCGACGTTTCCATCGGACGATCGGGTTGGCAGCCAACCACCATGATCGCAAGCACAATCGCAGGAAGGGCGTGTCGTTGGAACTTCATTCTCAAAAGAATACATCCAGAATGCCTAGCGCGCCCAGCAGCACGCTGATGATCCCGTTCACCGTGAAGAACGCCAGGCCGACTTTCGACAGATCCCCGGGCGACACGAGCGAATGTTCGACGATCAGCAGCCCGGCGCTGATCGCCACGCCGATCCAGTAGAGCGTCGAGAGTTCCGGCGAGTGAATGCCCAATGCGAAAAGCGTCGACAAACTGATCGCGTGCGTGATGCGACTGACCCAAAGCGCCCCGGCGATGCCGAGTTTAGCCGGCACCGAGAACAACCCCGCGGCCAGGTCGTGCTCGTAATCCTGGCAGGCGTAGATGATGTCGAACCCCGCCGTCCAGCACAGCACGGCGGCGGCCATGAAGAGCGAATCGATTGTGACGTGACCGGCGATCGCAATCGCGGCGCAGATCGGAGCGAGCGCCAGCGCGGCGCCGAGATAGTAATGACACAGTCGCGAGAAGCGTTTGAGGTACGGATATCCCGCGACGAACCCGAGCACCGGCACGGACAGGATCAGCGGCAGCCAGTTGTGAAATAGCACGCCGAACATCGCGCAGGCGCCGACGAACAGCAGCGAGCAGATCGTGAGGATCGCGATGAAGTAAGTCGATGAAAGTGCCGCGCGCGGAATGGCGCGACGCGCGGTGCGCGGGTTGGCGCGATCCAGTTCCGCATCGAGCAACCGATTGGCGGCCATCGCGACGGTGCGAGCGGTCACCATGCAAACAAGGATCAGAGCCAGTTGAGCGGCGGCGGGCTTGCCTTTCGCGGACAGGAATGCGCTCACCAGCGCAAACGGCAACGCGAACACCGAGTGCGCGATCTTGATATCGCTACAGAAGATCGCCAGCCGAGCGAGCGCGCCCGGTGGCCCAGCTTGGGCCGATGATGCAGATGCGATTTTACCTGCAGAAATGCTGGCGTTCACACCGTCAGCCGACATCATTTCCCTTGGCCTTGCTGACCGCTTCTTTGCGGCACACGCCCAAGTGGCGCGGCGCGTGAATTCCCAAGCGGATCTGCTGGTCCTTGATTTCCAGCAGCGTGACGATCACGCACGGGCCGATCGCGAACGATTGTCCGCGCGCCAGCTCGTGTGCGGTCTGAAACGTCCCGCCGTCGGTTGGCCCGCCCAGCATTCGCCCGCGTGCAATCACGCGAACCGTTTTCTCATCAATATCAGTTGGGCCGACGAAAATATCCTGGCCGATCAGAACGAGCTGATCGACGCCGCGAGTTACGCTTACCATGCATTCACTCCCGTCCGACAACCCTCAACATCTTTCTACACTCCACGACTCCTTCTTACACAGCTTGCATCAAATAGCGTTGCGACCAGCATCTCTCACTAATGCAGGCGGCCGAATATTCTTCGGATCCCAACGCGTGTCGAAGCCGTGTTTCACTCCCACCAGGTCAAGTAGCTTACCAGCAACGAAGTCGACAATCTCCAGCACGGAGTTTGGATTTAAATAAAATCCTGGGTTCGCACTAGCCAATACGACGCCCGAATCAGATAGGGTCTTATAATTATTCACGTCGATCGGCGACAGCGGCATCTCCCGATGACACAGCACCAACCGCCGACGTTCCTTAAGCGTTACAGCCGCCGCCCGGGAGATCAAGTTCTCACCCAATCCGTGTGCGACCTGTGCCAACGTGTTACTCGAGCACGGAACAACCACCATCCCGTCATGCAGGAAACTTCCACTGGCTAATTTTGAACCAACATCGTTGTAGTTGTAAAGGGTGACGGTGTGCGTCGGTGAGCCGGCCAACGCTTCGACGTCGATGTTTTCCATGCCCAGTTCATCATGCAGCAGACGACGACCAAGAGGGGAGACAACCAGATGGCAATTGACCCCCGCCAGTACCAGACCTTGGATAAATCGCTGAGCGTAGAGCGCGCCGCTGGCGCCGGTGATGGCGGTGACGATGTTCATCATGCTGCATCTTACCGCGCCCGGCACGCGGTGACGTGGTTTCACACCTTTCGAGAATTCAATTGACATACATATGTCAGAACGGGACACTCGGGTTGTGAGAACGACGATTCGGATGAATCCGGCACTTGCGCGTGAGGCGAAGGAATTTGGCGCCAGGTCAGGCAAATCATTTACCGCTGTAGTTGAGCAGGCCGTTCGCGAACTGTTGGCGCGCAATCCGTCTACGACAAAACCGCGCCCCTACGTCCCGCTACCGACGTGTGGCGACCCATCCAGGAAAGTTACTTGGGAGCAATATCAAAAGATGGTCGTGCAAATGCAGCATGAGGATGACCTGCGAGCTTTAGGAATGACACCGAATGATGCTTCTCGACGTCAACGTTCTCGTAAACGCCTTTCGGCCTGACATGCCTGCCCACGCGGCAACCAAGCAGTGGCTGGATCACGTGCTTCGCAACCAACAGGCCTGCGGGTTTGTTGATGCGATCGCCTGCGGATTCGTGCGAGTCGTTACTCAACCTACATTTCAAACACCGCTCCCGGCAGCACTGGACTTCATCGATCGCCTGCGCGGTGAACCATCGTTCCAAATCGTTGCGCCGAACTCCGAACAGTGGTCGATCTTTGATCAGATCTGCCGGTCCTCGCGACGACGCGGCGGCGATATCCAAGACGCGTACTGGGCATCTTTTGCGATTTACCTCGATTGCCCCTTCATTACCTTCGATCGCGGATTCTCAACAGTTCCGGGATTGCGCTGGCGATCGCCGATTGAAACTCAAGCGCGAACAAATCCGCGGTAACACACGCACACGCCGAAGGTCAGCGGAAACTGTTCGATGCGATCGAAGCCGGCGTCGCGCATCATCTGCACCATCTGCTCGCGGCCGATGAAGGTGTTCACGCTTTCGGGGAGATATTTGTACGCCCCGGTCTTGTCGCCGCTGATCAGCGTGGCCGTGCGCGGGAGGATCTGGCGGAAGTAGAAGTTGTAGAGCGCGCGGAGAATTCGATTCGTCGGCAGCGAAAATTCCAGGATGATCACGCGGCCGTTCGGTCGCAGTACGCGGTGGAATTCTTTGAGCGCGGTCGGGACATCCTGC
>JACMJD010000641.1 GCA_014380825.1 Phycisphaerae bacterium
GGCGGTGCGGTGCGGGCAAGGTCACGCCGCGCCGGCTTCGCGGCAGGTCGATGTTTAGACTGCCCGCATGCGGGCCGGCTACACGCGCGCCTCGCCGCGGGCTGCCCCACCGGCGCGCTGGACCAATCCCAACGGCATCAGAGCGACAACGACGAGGGCGGCGCGGACCAGCGACGGCCGTAAGACGCCCGCTCCGACGAACCCGGAGTCGCGAACTGATGCGATGGACAAATGCCCTCCCGACGTTGAGTGTCGCGATCGTAGCGTGACCGTGGAAGCAACCGAAGGGAAATCGCGTTCAACCCATTAGCCGTTCTCTACGACCCACCGTCAACCAATGACTAACCGCTACCAATGCATTTCTTGACACCTTTTCCGGCCTCTGCTAACGTCCGAACTGGATTGAAGAACTCGCCTAAAGGCATGTTTGCGGCAGAGCCGATGGCCGCTACGCAGGCCCTGAACTGCCCAGGGATTAGCAACTTGATTTACATCTTTGATACAACCGGCAATTGTCGCATCGACCGGGGTCGCACAGACGGGGTCGCCAAATCCGTCGCTGCACTCAGACAAAGCTGCGCGCGGCTGACGCTCGGACTGACGCTGGTTGCGGTCGCTTTCATCGCGCTGGTGACCGCTTCGTTCGCGCACGCCGCGGGTTTGCCGGCCAACGTCGTGCAATCGCTCAGTCCACCGGCGGACACGATCACCCAGTACATCGCGCAGGCGATGATCGACTTGAAGAGCCCCGACCCCGCGAAGCAACAGGCGGGGCGGGATGCGCTGATCAATTTCGTCGCGCCCGCGCCAAATCCGCCTCAACCGAGCCCGACGTTTATGTCGGTGTATTCGCAGACGCTGAATGCGCAGCTCGCGTCGATCGCGAACGCGCCGGACTTGCGCACTCGCCTGAACGCTGCGATCGCTGTCGCCAAAGTCTCGGAAAAGAACGACAACGAAAAACTCGTGCCGACGATCACCGCGCTGTTGAACGACAAGAGCGAGGCGGTCGCCATCTGGGGAATGAAGGCGGCGAAGTTTGTCATCCCGCGCGGCGCCGAAGGGGCGAAGCTGATCACGCAGGTTGTCGCTGCGGCACAGCGGTTCCCATCGAGCACGACAATCGCATATCAGGCGTTGATCAGCGGGCCGGGCCCGAGCGCGCCGGTGATCGATGCCATCCACCTCCTCATGAAGGCTCGTATCGACTTGTACAACACGGAGATTCCACCGGATCCGCTGGCGGAATTTCCGGCGATGCTCCAACTTGTCGACACGAAATGGTGGAACGCGCAGAACGCGGCCCAGCAGCAGAAGACGATCCAACTACTGACACATCTGGCGTCGGTGGCTGGACAGCGCGTGGTCTTGAATGACACGGCTGAGAACCGCGATGCGATGTCATCGATGATCAAGAAGATCAGTGGAAGCATCGGTGCCATCGCCATCAATACCAACAAGCCCGCGTTGGAAAACAAGATGAACGAACTCACCAAGGGCTTGGGAAAGACCATGACAGCCCAGCAGATCGCGGCAGTCGGTGCCGGAATGGTCACTGCGATTCGCGCTGAATACTCGACAGTGGGCCCGCCGCCCACGTTGGCTGCAACAAATCCGGCTCCGGCGACTACTAAAGCTGGTGCGCCGTAGTTCTCGTCCGTCCGTTCTGGGCTCGCCTCCTCGCGCATCACCCGCTAGCATGGTGGCTTGATTGAGCGAGCTTAATTAGCTGGGGCGAAACATGAAAAAGACCACGCAACTTGTCGGTATTCTCGCGCTCCTGATCTGCGGCGGCTTCGCGTCGCTCGCATCGGCGCAGAGCAACAAACCCGAAATCAGCTACATCGATCGCGGCGATATCGGCACGCTCGATCCAAATCGCATGAGCTGGGCGCAGGATATCCGAGTCGGCCAGGCACTGTTCGAAGGGCTGTATTCGACCGATCCGGTCACGTTTAAGCCGGTGCTCGCAACCGCCGACAGCGCGCAGGTGAGCGACGACAAACGCGTCTGGACTTTCCACGTCCGCGACAACGCCAAGTGGAGCAACGGCGACAAAGTGACGACCGCCGACTTCGTGTTCGCCTGGCGGCGCATGCTCGAAGAACCGGGCGGCGATTACACATACCTGCTCGATAAATACATCGTCGGCGCGAAAAAGTATGAGGAAGATTTCGCCGCGTACTTCGAAAACAAGGCCGCGGGAAAGTCGGCGACAAAGCCCGATTTCAAAACGGTGGGAATCGAGGCGATCGACACCAGCACTCTTCGCGTCACGCTGATCAATCCTTGCACGTACTTCCCTGATCTGTTGGCGTTCGAGTGTTACTTCCCGACGAACGAGCGCTCGATGGCGCCGTTCCGTGAAGAGGATGCCAAGACAGGTCGGGTCACCTACAACGGCGCCTGGGCGACGCCGCCGAATCTGGTGACCAACGGCGCGTACATGCTCACATCGTGGCAACTGCGGCGCGGCATGAAGCTGTCGCCGAATCCTCATTACTGGGACATTGCCAACGTCAAGAACGGCGGCGTAAACGTCGTTGTCGCCGAAGAGCCGCTCACGCAGCTTCGGAAATTTGACGCGCGCGAAGTGGATATCCTCGCGGAAATGGTCGGCGAGCTGGCCGCCAACATGAAGGCTCAGGGTCGCAAGGACATTCACATCGATCCGAGCTTCGGCACGTATTTCTACACGTTCCTTTGCAGCGAGAAACTCCCCGACGGCACGCCCAACCCGTTCCACGATGTGCGCGTTCGCCAGGCGTTTGCGACGGCGATCGAGAAAGAGCCGATCGTCAAGAACATCACCAAGGCCGGCGAACCGGTGACGGATGTATATGTGCCGACTGGAATTTTCCCCGGCTACAAAACGCCGGTCGGACACAAATTTGATCTGAAGAAAGCTCGCGCGCTGATGAAGGAAGCCGGCTTTCCGGCCGGGAAAAACTTCCCGCAGATTAAGCTCACGTTCAACACCGAAGGCGGCGAGCACAAGGCGATCGCGGAGTACGTCGCCAATCAGTGGCAGAAAAATCTCAACGTTAAAATCGATCTTGAGGGCGTCGAGATCAAGCAGTTTCAGCAGCGCCTGCACAACAAAGAATACGCGGTTGGCCGTGCAAGCTGGTACGGCGACTACATGGACATCAGCACGTTCACCGACAAATACCTCACCGGCGGCGGCAACAACGACAGCGCCTGGAGCAACAAGGAATACGACCGCCTCTGCGCCGAAGCCGACAAGGAACCCGACGTGGCCAAGCGACAAGACCTGCTGTTCCAAGCCGAGCAGATCCTGCTTAACGAAGTTCCGATCATCCCGATGTACAACTACGTCAACAAACTCGCGTACCGCGACGAGATCAAAGGGCTAAACCCGAATCCGCGGAACCAGATGATTTTGAAGAACATCTCGATCGAGAAGAAGTGATTGCATTGTCCCCTCGCCCCGTACTCGGGGAGAGGGCTAGGGTGAGGGGTCTTCGAAAATGCAACGTCGCGGAATGACGTCTGAGAAATTCGAACAGCTCACATCGTTCGCTCGCAAGATGCGCGCTGAGCTGGCGCCGGCAGAGTCATTGTTGTGGGAGCGATTCAGAAGTCGCCAGGTCGGCGGATTCAAATGGCGCCGCCAGCAGCCACGCAACGGGTTCGTTACGGATTTCTATTGTCCCGAGTGCAGGCCCGTGCTCGAGCTCGACGGCGACAGCCACACGGAGTCAGGCGCAGCGACTCGCGATCTTCGACGTACGGCCATCATTGAGCGCGACGGCGCACACGTCATCCGCTTTGTGAACACGGATGTTTTCGATAGTATCGATCTTGTATTGGCAGTAATTCTTGAATGGTGTAATCGCCTGAAAAGCCCCTCACCCTAGCCCTCTCCCCGAGTACGGGGCGAGGGGATAAGACGCATGCTTCGCTTCATCACCGGCCGCCTTCTTCAGTTTCCGCTCATCCTGGTGGTGATTTACCTGACGACATTTTTCCTGGCGTGGGTGGCGCCGGGAAGTCCGTTTGAACGGTCGGACCGCAAGCTCCCGCCGTTGGTTCTTCAATCGCTCAAGGAAAAGTTTCACGCCGAGCACTGGTATACATTTCTCGCGTGGTATCCGTATCGAATCGTCGCGCACGGCGATCTGGGGCCGAGCCTGAATTATCCGGAACGGACGGTCAATCAGATCATCGCGTCGCATTTGCCGGTGTCGATCGCGCTCGGGGCGACGGCGGTGGTGATCGCGCTCATCGGCGGCGTGACGATCGGCACGCTCGCGGCCGTGCGTCGCAACGGGCCGCTGGATTGGATCAGTCTGAACGTCGCGATGATCGGCATCAGCGTGCCGAGCTTTGTCGCCGCGAGCATCCTCATCGCGATCTTCGCGGTCTGGCCGCCGTGGTTCAACGTTCCGCCGAGCTGGACGGGTGGGTCGCCGTGGTTTGGCGTGCCGTGGTTCAAGCTACCCAGCAACGGTTGGCCCAGCGGATGGGAATGGAGCCTCTCCACGATGGGGCAGTACATCCGCCACCTGCTCCTGCCATCGCTCGCGTTGTCGCTGTTGCCGATGGCGTACATCACGCGCCTGACTCGTGTATCGATGATCGATGTGCTGGGCAGCGACTACGTCCGCACGGCCCGCGCGAAGGGGCTGAGCAAGCCGTCGGTCATCTGGAAGCACTGCCTGCGCAACGCGATCCTTCCGGTGGTGAGCTACATCGGTCCGGCGGCCGCGGGCACACTCGTCGGGTCATTCGTTGTCGAGAAGATTTTCAACATTCCCGGACTCGGGACGTTTTTCGTGACAAGCGTGCAGAACCGCGATCAGCCGCTGATCCTCGGAACGGTGCTGGTTTATTCAACCCTGCTGTTGGCGATGAATTTGCTCGTCGACATCAGCTACGGGTTTATCGATCCGCGCATTGATGTGACGGCGACGAGGCAGGAAGCGTGAGTATTGCTCCCGGCGGCTCTCGCGGAGAGCTGTCATTCCGAGCGAAGCGAGGAATCTCGGGAAGCGAAACCCGTTGGCATCCCGAGATTCCTCGCTGCGCTCGGAATGACATGGCCCGGTGATCACCACATGACTGATATTTCAGCCACAACCATCGCCCCCGATGCCGACGTGCGTGGTCGCATGGCAAGCGAGAAGCCGGATCACGTCTGGCGACGGTTGCTCCACAACGGTCGGTTCCTCGTTGGCGGCGGGATGCTGCTGCTGATTCTCGGCACGTGCATCGTCTCCCTGTACTGGACCGGGCGTGAATCGCTCGGCCTTGACGAAGACGGCTATCCGATCACCAATCCGTACTACTTCGACGCGCAAGACTCAACGAAGGCCGAGCAGAAGCCTTCGCTTGACGAGCTCACCGCCTGGTTCGGCACCGATCGCCACGGCCGATCGATGCTCATGCGATGTTTGTATGGCGGAACGGTCAGCCTGGAGATCGGCGCGGCGGCGGCGCTCGTGGCGGTCGTGCTCGGCGTGAGCGTCGGGTTGATCGCTGGTTATCGCGGCGGATGGACTGACGCGCTGCTCATGCGCACGGTCGACATCATGTACGGCCTGCCTTACGTCCTGTTAATCATCCTCTTCAAAATCGCGCTGGAAGAACCGTTGAGCAAGTTGTTCACGGACGCGTCGATCGCAAATCGCGCCGTGCTGTTCATGGCGATCGGACTAGTCAGCTGGCTGACCATGGCCCGCGTCGTGCGCGGACAAGTTCTGTCACTTCGTGGACAACCCTTTATCGAAGCTTGTCGCGCGATCGGGTTGCCAAGCTGGCGCATCTTCCTGTTCCATTTGCTGCCTAATATTGTGGGCCCGATCATCGTGTACGCGACGCTGACCGTGCCGCAGGCGATCCTGAGCGAATCGTTCCTGAGCTTTCTCGGAATCGGCATTCAGGCGCCGATGCCAACCTGGGGCTCGCTCGCCGCCGAAGGACTCACGCCGGCGTTTCTGGAGTTCAACCCAAGCTGGTGGATGCTGCTGTTTCCGTGTACTCTTCTGGCCTTGACGCTGCTGAGCTTAAACTTCGTCGGCGACGGGTTGAGAGACCTCTTCGACCCGAAGCGCGGCGAAGCCGCGAAGCTCTGATGACCCATGCCTTGCGGAGGCTGAGGTTCGATGGAAAACCGATTCGGAATCAAAGACTTCTTCCTTTACGTGCTCATTAGCGGATTAATCCTCACCGCCGTGATGGCGATGTGGCAGTTCGACCGCCAGTACAACGAAGTGCTGACGATCAAGAAGCTGGTGAACGACCAGACGAACGATCTGAACGTGATCAAGCGGCAGATCGCCCGCGGTGTCGTGGCCGCGCCCAGCACCGGTGGCGGCGCGGTTGCGACCACTCAAAAAGCCGATCTGTCCGACATCTACTTTAAGTACATGATGGAAGCCGAAGCCAAGCCCGGCTTCGCACGCGGTGACTGGCTTGTCGACAACTTCGGCACGAAGATCGGCAAGCTCACGCCGTTTCTCGCCACCGACGTTTACCAGCGCTATGTGGAATACAACGTGATGGATTCGCTCGTCTCGCGCGATCCGTACACGCTGGAGTATGTGCCGTACGTCGCGCAGCGCTGGGAGATCAGCCCAGACGGTCTGACGATGCGGTTCTTCATGCGCCCGGAAGTCATCTTCTCCGATGGCGTGCCGATGACCGCCGATGACGTGGTGTTCACCTTTGACTGGGTGCGTAACAAAGAAGTGGATGCATCGCGCGATCGTTCGTACCTGACGATGCTCAAAGACGTGAAGAAGATTGACACGCACACGGTTGAATTCACGTTTACCGAACCCTATTTCCTGAACTTCAGCACGGTCGCCGGCGCTCGCATCATGGCGAAGCATTTTTATTCGAAATTCACGCCCGCGCAGTTCAATGAGAAGGTCGGCCTGATGTTCGGGAGCGGACCATATAAGCTGGAAGATCCAGAAAACTGGGCGCCCGGCAAGCCGGTGATCATCGTTCGCAACGAGCGCTACTGGGGAGTGCCGCCGACGTTCAACCGCATCATCTTCCGTGAGATTCAGGAAGAATCAGCGCAGATGGTGATGTACGGCAACCAGGAGACCGACAACATTCTGTGTACACCCGAGGTGTACAAGAAGCTGACCGCCGACAAGCGGATCATGGACTTCAGCAACGCGCTCGAATACCCATCGCCTTATCGCGGCTACAGCTACATGGGCTGGAACCAGAAGCGCAAGAAGGACGGGAAGGACCAGCCCACCCAATTCGCGGACAAGCGCGTGCGGCAGGCGATGACAATGCTGATCGATCGCGAACGCATGACGCGCGAGATTTTTTTTGGGTATGCGAAGGTCGCTTCCGGTCCGTTTCAGCCGCAAAATCCGCAGTCAGATAAATCGGTTCAACCGTGGCCGTACGACCCGGAGCGCGCGAAGGCGCTGCTGGCAGAAGCAGGTTTTAAGGACAGCAACGGCGACGGCGTGATCGAAGGCCCGGACGGTCAGCCGTTGAAGTTCACGCTATTGTACCCCAGCGGGGCCGACCTCTACGAAAAGCTCGTCCGTTTCATCAAGGATAATCTCGCTCGCGGCGGCGTGGTGATGGAACTTGACCGACAGGATTGGCCGGTGCTGGTCGATCGCTTGAACAAGAGCGACTTCGACGTAGCGATCCTCGCCTGGAGCACGGTTCCGGAATCGGACCCGTATCAGATCTTCCACTCGAGCCAGATCGGCGACAGCGGCGATAACCGCACGTTCTACAACAGCCCGGAACTCGACAAGACGATTGATGCGGCGCGTCGAACGATGGACACGCCGGCCCGCATGAAGCTGTGGAATCGCGTCCACCAGATTCTGCACGAGGATCAGCCGTACACGTTCCTTGTGAATCGCCCGTACCTGCGACTGATTAACAAGCGCATCAAAAACGTTGAGAAGGCGGGCGTTGGATTGAATTGGGAGTACTTGAACGGCGGCACGATCCCGTGGTTCGTGCCGATCAATGAACAGCGTTATACGCAATAGCGCGGGCTTCGTTTTGCAATCGGCCCGCGGCAGCACTCGATTCGGGCCAGTTCGATCGCGATGGCCAAATATCTCTTCCGACGAATCCTCTTGTTCGTGCCGACGATCCTCGGCGCAACCTTTCTCGTTTTCATGCTGATGGCGCTCTCGCCGATCAGCATCGTCGACGCGTTGCTTCCGCCCGGCGGCGAAATCCGGCCAGGCGAACGCGCGAACAAGGAAGCCTATCTCGAAGAACGCTACGGCCTGAACGATCCGGCACCGATGCAGTATCTGCGGTGGCTAAATAACATTTCGCCCGTCGGTTTCGGCAAGTGGCAGAAAGACGATCCACAGGTGGCCGCGGCGCGCGAGCAGGAAACAAAACTGCGTGACGCTCGCCGCGTCGAGCTGACATCGCAAGGCATCACCGGGCGTGATGCAGATGCGCGCGTTCGCAAGATCGACATAAAGCCCAACGCAGGCGCACCGCGACTTTCTAAGCCCACCTTCAAATCGCCCGACATGGGCTACAGCTACATTCAGTCGCGACCATCATCGGAAATGATTCGCGAGGCCCTGCCGGTCACCCTGATCGTGCAAGCGATCGCGCTGCCGACCGCCATGACGCTCGCGCTGATCACCGGCATCTGGGCCGCCCGACATCGCGGCGGGTTGTGGGACGTCGTGCCCGGAACCATTTTGCTGGGCATCTATTCGCTTCCGGTCATCTGGGTCGGCGTGATGTTCATCGGCTTCCTCGCGAACGTCGAATACGTCCGTGCGTTCCCAGCGGCGGAGCTGCATGACGTCATGTCCGGATCGATGCGATTCTTTCCGTCCTTCACCGCCACGGGGTTTCAGCGCGGTTACCTGCTCGACAGTATGTGGCATCTCGTCTTGCCCGTGGTCTGCGTTGCGTATGGCGCGGTCGCGTATTACAGCAAGCTGACGCGCACATCCATGCTCGAAACGCTCTCCAGTGATTTCGTCCGCACCGCCCGCGCCAAGGGTCTTGGCGAACGCGTGGTGTTGCTGCGTCACGCACTTCGCACGAGCTTGATCCCGCTGATTACGGTGGCCGCGAGCTTTTTGCCGGCGATGGTGACCGGATCGATCGTCGTCGAGACGATCTTCAGCCTGCGCGGCATGGGCCGGCTGGTGATCGAGTCACTTTACCGCAACGATCGCGAACTCTTTCTTAGCGTCTCAGTCATAATCCTGATGTTGCAGCTTCTCGGCTTTCTGCTGGCGGACATCGCGTACGTGATCGCCGATCCGCGCGTGAGTTATGACTGATCTGCCCGAACCCATCGCTACGGAAACAGACGGCGTACCGCCCGCAAGTGGTTTGGCGCCGTACGAACCCGCACAGACTCGCCAAGACATCGAGCAGAGCCGCACGTTTCTTCAGCAGACGCTGCGCGACACGTTCAGTCGGCCGGGCGCACGCATTGGCCTGGTTTGGATCGGCATCCTCGCAACGCTCGGCGTATTCGCGCCGTTCATCGCCAACAGCGAGCCGTGGCTGGTGAAGCAGGGCGGCAAGATCTCGAGCCCGCTGCTCGGATCCCTCAGCGCCCCGGACGTCACGCTCGCCGCGATCTACATCACGGCTGTGACTCTGCTTTTCCTGCGGCGATTCAGCCTGTCGAAATCAGTGGCGATCATCGCCGGCGTTGGTTTGCTCGTCGGCGTAGTTTCCGCGCTGGCGCTCAAATCGAAGGACGCCCCGATTTACGAAAAGTGGCGGCAGGCACAGACCGAAGGAAAGCTGGAGTGGGTCCGCCGAACGATCGTTCCGTACAGTCCGAACGACCGCATGAACGAGCTGACCACCGACAAGCTCTATGGTCCTGATCGCACGCATTGGCTTGGGACTTCGATCTTCGGTGAAGATGTGCTCAGTCGAATGATCCACGCGTGCCGCGTGGCGCTGACGATCGGCCTATTGTCCACCGGGCTCGCCGTCATCATCGGCGTGACCGTGGGCGGGTTCATGGGATATTTCTCCGGTTGGTTTGATCTGCTGTCGATGCGGATGATCGAGATTCTCGAAGCGATCCCGCGCCTGATTCTCCTGCTGATCGTCGCCGTCTTTTTTCGCACGGCGGCCAACGAATACGGCATCAGCATGATTTACGTGATGATGGTCGTAATCGGTTTGATCGCCTGGACCGCGGACGCGCGGTTTGTCCGCGCGGAATTCCTGCGGTTGCGTAACCAGGATTTCGTACACGCCGCCCGGGCGCTGGGCTTACCGTTGCGGAGTATCATCTTTCGTCACATGCTGCCGAACGGGATCGCCCCGGTGCTGGTGAACGCCAGCTTTGGTGTCGCCGGTGCGATTTTGCTCGAATCGACGCTAAGCTTTCTGGGGCTTGGCTTGGGTGCGGAAGACCCAAGTTGGGGCCAATTGCTGAACCAGGCGCGATCCGGCGGTACCGGATTCAACTGGTGGATCGCCACGTTTCCGGGCGCAGCGATTTTCCTGACGGTGTTCTCGTACGTGCTGATTGGTGAAGCGATGCGGGATGCACTCGATCCAAGACTTCGTAAGCGAGATTGACCGCGATGCCCAAACCGCTGCTAGAAATCAAGAACCTGAGCGTCGCCTTCGAAACCAGTCGCGGCGACGTCCGGCCTGTGCGCGATTCGTCGATCACGATCTATCCTGGCCAGACCGTGGCCGTCGTTGGTGAGTCGGGGTGTGGGAAATCGGTTACGGCCCTCAGCGTGCTCCGATTGATTCCGTCGCCGCCTGGCAAAGTGCTTGGCGGGCAGATTATTTTCGAGGGGCGCGATCTCCTGAAGCTCAGTGAGAGCGAGATGCGGCGCGTGCGCGGCAAAGATATCGCGATGATCTTTCAAGAGCCGATGACATCGCTCAACCCGGTCTACACCATCGGCGACCAGATCGTCGAAGCGGTCACGCTGCACCAGCACGTCAGCACCCGGCAGGCGTATGAGATCGCAGAGCAATCGCTTCGCGATGTCGGCATTGCCGATCCGGCCCGGCGGCTGCACGAATATCCGCACCAGATGTCCGGCGGCATGCGGCAACGCGTGATGATCGCGATGGCACTGTCGTGTCAGCCGAAGTTGCTGATCGCGGATGAGCCGACCACCGCGCTGGACGTGACGATCCAGGCGCAGATCCTCGAGCTGCTTCGCAAACTCCAGCGCGAGCGCGGCATGGCGATCATGCTGATCACGCACGATCTGGGCGTGGTCGCGGAGAACGCCGATGTCGTCGCGGTGATGTACGCATCCCGCGTCGTCGAGACGGCGACTGTCGAAGAGCTGTTCGATCATCCGAAGCATCCGTATACCGAGGCGCTGTTTCGATCCGTGCCGAAGCTGGGCGCGCACGCGTCGCGGCTTGATACGATTCCCGGAACGGTGCCGAATCCGGCGCGGTTTCCGAGTGGGTGCAAATTTCACACGCGTTGTCATCGCACGCGAAAGCTTGCCGCTGAAGCGGCAAGCCCGGCGGATGTGGTTGAGGTAAGTTCCGCGGGGGAGAAATTTCGCGTGTTGAAGCGGTGTACGGTGGATGAACCGGACCTGCGCGAGATTGAAACGCGACACTGGGCGGCGTGTCATCAGTTGCCTGGCTTCGATCAGGCGCGCAAGACCGAGCCGGTGCTGGAACATCAGCGTGAAGTGGTTCCGAAAGTCGTCGATGCGGGCGAGATTCAGCCTGGCCCGCTTGCGTCTAAGCAGTCGCAGGAGGTCGTTCGGTGAGCAGCGCCGTGGTTCAACAATCTCCGGGTTCGGGAGGTCGACGCGCGGATGGTTCGCGCGACGACGTGCTCGTGCAGGTGCGCGATCTGCGCACGTACTTTCCGATCAAGAAGGGCCTGCTTTCGCGCACCGTCGGATACGTGAAAGCGGTGGACGGCGTGAGCTTCGACGTCGCGCCCGGTAAGACGCTAGGCCTGGTCGGTGAATCCGGCTGCGGCAAGACCACCGTCGGCCGAACGCTGTTGCGGTTGATTCCGGCCACCAGCGGGCAGGTGCGGTACAAGGAACAGGATTTTTTCCAATACAAAGGCGAGGAGCTTCGCCGCCTGCGCCGGCAGATGCAGATCATCTTCCAGGATCCGGTGAGTTCGCTGAATCCGCGCATGACCGTCGGCAACATCATCGGCGAGCCGATCGTCGTACACGGCATCGCGAAAGGGCGGCAGAAGGATGAGCTCGTCGCCAGCCTGCTCGAGCGCGTCGGTCTCGATCCGCAATACGCTCGCCGCTACCCGCACGAATTCTCCGGCGGCCAGCGTCAGCGCATCGGCATCGCGCGGGCGCTTTCGGTCAATCCCGATTTCATCGTGTGCGACGAGCCGGTCAGCGCGCTGGACGTGTCCATTCAATCGCAGATCCTGAACCTGCTGGACGATCTGCAGAAAGAGCGGAACATCGCGTACCTCTTCATCGCGCACAACCTGGCCGTCGTCGAACACTTCTCCGATGAAGTGGCCGTGATGTATCTAGGCCGCATCGTAGAAAAGGCGACCAGCCGCGAGCTGTACAAGAATCCGAAGCACCCGTACACGACCGCGCTGCTCAGCGCTGTTCCCGAGCCCGATCCGCGCCCGAAACGCCAGCGAATAGTTCTTCGCGGGGAAGTGCCGTCACCGAGCAATCCACCCACAGGCTGCCCTTTCCATCCGCGCTGCCAACTCGCGCGTATGCTGGCCGCTCAAGCGCCCGAAAGCGAAACCGTCCAGATCAAGAGCGCCGGCGAAACATTCCGCGTGACGTATGCGCCGGCGCGCAATGGCGCCAACGTCGGCCGTGTCGTGGATCTCATCTTCTCGGATGGGCGGAAGGTCACCCTGTATCACGAGAACGCCAACAATCCCAACGA
>JACMJD010000059.1 GCA_014380825.1 Phycisphaerae bacterium
GCAACGCGTTCGGATCACCGCCGCCAGTGTCAGCCACGTAGCGTTCCACACCATTCTGCCACGAGGAAAGGCTGGCCGCGCCACCGCAACCGGTGCTCACAAGCGAGACGATGCACAGGACTAACAGCAGAGCCCGCGTCATCGACGCGCACCGGTGGAAAGGTTCTGCGGCCCGGTCGACGCGCGCACGAAGAAAATGATTTCGTATTCCTTCGTGCCCTTCGTGCCTTTGTGGCTATGATTTTTTGGACGCGAAATCTTTCATGAAGCTCGCCAGCGATTGGCAACCTTCCACCGGCATCGCGTTGTAGATGCTCGCGCGAATCCCGCCGACCGTGCGATAGCCCTTCAAGCCGATCATCTGGTTCTTCGTCGCGGTTTTCACGAATTCATCGGTCAGTTCTTCGCTCGGCAGGCGGTACGTCACGTTCATGTGGCTGCGCTGTTCCTTGTTCGACACGGTGCCCTTGTAGAAGCCGTTGCTGTTGTCGATCGCGTCGTACAGCAGCTTCGCCTTGGTCGCGTTGCGCTTTTCGACCGCCGCTAATCCGCCCTGGGCGTCGAGCCAGCGGAAGATTTCAAGCAGCACGTACACACCGAACGTCGGCGGCGTGTTGATCATCGACTTGTTTTCGGCCTGGTCCTTGAAGCTCCAGAGCTTGCTCGGCGCTTTCTTCTGCTTGGCGTACATATCCTTGCGGATGATGCACAGCACGACACCGGATGGGCCAAGGTTCTTCTGCGCGCCGCCGTAGACCATCGCGCAATCGTTCGCCGGGTGCGGACGCGAGAGGAATTCGCTGCTGGCGTCGACGATCAGATTCGGATGCTTTGGCCACGCCGGCAGTCGATGACCGTGAACCGTCTCGTTCGAACACACGTGAAAATAATCCGCATCCGGCGACATCTTCCATTCGCTTGACGGCGGCGAGTGATCGAAGTTGCTCGCTTCGCTGTTGGCGACGACGTTGATGTTCCCCATCGCCTTGCCGAAGGAGACCGACTTGTTGCTCCACTCGCCGCCGATCAGGTAGTCGGCCGACTTGTGCAGGAAGTTCATCGGGATCAGCGTGAACAGTTGCGTCGCCCCGCCTTGCAGGAAGATCACATCGTGCGAGTCGCTCAGGTTCAGAAGTTTCTTGCAGCGCGACATCGCTTCATCGTTCACCGCTTCGAATTCCTTCCCGCGATGCGAAACCTCGGCGATGCCGAAACCTTTGCCTTCGTAATCGACGAGCGCGCGAGCGGATTTCTCCAAAACTTCCGTCGGCAACATCGCCGGGCCGGCACTGAAATTGAAAATTCGGTGTGACATGTCAGGCATTTTCCCATTCGGTTTTGATAAAAGCCAGCACGCGCTCGCCATCATTTGCGATGTCGAACTGTGTTGCTTCGACGCTGATCAGGCCGTCGTACTTCGCGTCTTTGAGGATGCGAAAGATCGGCCGATAGTCGGATGTCCCGCTTAACCCCGGCGCGACGCGGCCTTCCAAGTCGGCAAGGTGCACGTGCTTGATGCACGGCATCGCATCGCGCACGTTTTTCAGCGGCTCGCTTTCGGACCACAGGTGATAGGTGTCGACCAGGCACTGCAGCGACGGCTGATTGATCGCCAGGACATACGGCATCGCCTCGCCGACCGTGTTGATGATGTTGCACTCCTGTCGGCGCAGCGGTTCGACGGCAAACATGATCCCGCTGCCGGCGCCTATGACGCCAAGCGCCGTGCAGAAATCCGCGAGCTGTGCTTTGGCCGCATCGCGGTCGAAGCCGTCCGGGACATTTCGTGCTCCACCGCTGCCGAACACGATCGTCTTGATCCCGATGATCTTCGCGCGCTCGGCCACGCGGTGCAGATAGTTGGCCAGTGCGTCTTCGTTGAAATCAGGCCCGGTGACTTTCAGAGATCCCGGCAGCAACACGTTGGCGCTGAGTACCGGGAGCGCAGACTGGGCCGCGCGTTGGCGCCCCATCCATTGCGCATCGTCCTCGACCAATCCTTGGAGAATGCTCTGACAATTCTCCTCAATAAAATCCCATCCCGCGGCCTTGGCGGGTGCAGAGTTCTCAGCGGAGGTGCAGATTCCGAATTGCATAAGCAGCCGACTCATCCAACGAGGTTTGTCATCGTGAATGAAGTGAAGGATCTCGGGTGGCGAGAGCTGTTCACTTCCCGAGATGCTTCGGGGTACCTCAGCATGACATGCCCTTTGGTTGCGATGCGAGCACTAATCCAGCGGCGCCAATCCGTCCGGCGTGACCAGCAGGAGCTTATCCGTCACCTGGTGCGGCATGTTCTGATAATCGGTGGCGATCTGTTTTCGCAAATTGTCGACCGTTTCCGGGTCATTGCGGAAGCACAGCAGGATATCCCGATTCGGGATGCCGGCCGCGAACGGGCTGCCTAGATATTCGCGTAATCGCTCGTGCAAAGTGGGCAGCAGCACGCGGCTGGCGTCGAAGCCGTCCATCGTCTGGAACAGGATCAAGCTAACGCGGCCCTGCCCATCCGGCGCTGCATGCGCGGCGATCGATTCGCTGCGCGACACCAGGTTGGCGAGCGCGACATTGTGCAAATCTTCGATCGATATTTTCCACGATTCGAACTGCGCGCGCGGGATGTAGGCGATCGTCCGGTCCGAATCGATCGCATATGCGATATGTAAATCCGCAACCAACGGCTGGCTGACCGTCGACGGCGAATTCGGATCCGCCTGCGCTTGTGAGAGGATCATCGGCAGAATTCGCTCGGAGAGCGTCTCGAAGCTCGCGCCTTGGTCCGGCGAACCCTCGGCCGCGCGGAGCAGTTCGACCGCCCAACGCTCCACATTGTGCTTGATGTCTTCCGGTTTCAGGCGTGTCGAGCGATAGAGATTTTCCAGCGACGCGACCTGCCCGTTGATCCGCAACGCGAACGGCTGCTCGCTGCGCGAGAGCTTAACGAGGGGAAATCGAGACTTCACCAACTCGATGACTTGCTGTGCAAACGCTTCACGTGAGAGCTCGTCGGCCATTGAAGGAGACTATATCCCCAGCGCGCGGCGTTGGCTATCGATCAGGGAATTCGTTTCGTCGCCGCGGTCGGGCGCGTGGTTGCCGGTCGCGACGGAGCAGCGCCGGCGGAGGGATCAGGTTTTTCGGACAACTGTTTCATCAGGCCCGCCAGCATCGACGGATCTTTCGCGATGACCGCGAACACGCCGGACGTGATGATCTGCTGCCGCTGTTCGGGCGAGACAAAGCGAAGATTCTTCACCATCTCCTGAAGCGCAATGTTCGCGGCCTGTTGCTGCTTCTGTGCCTCGTCGCGCAGGCGCGCCGCCTCGGCCGCACCACGATCGGCGGAGGCCTTCAACTCCAGCGCTTCCCTGCGTTCTTCGGCGATCTGCGCGCGTTCCTGCGCCATCTGTTGAGATTTCGATCGCTCTTTCAACAACATGAACAGCGTGATCGAGACGCCGACGAGCATCATCACGAACACGGTACACGCGCCGACGACGAGCTTGTTGCGCCGGACGAATTTTCGGGCGCGATAAATCTGCGATTCCGGCCCCGCGATCAGCGGCAGGCCTTCGAGATAGTTCTGAACGTCAATCGACAGTTCCGTCGCGGTTTGATAACGCTCGGTGCGATCTTTCCGCATCGCCTTCAGCGGGATCCACTCAAGCTCGCCCTTGAGCTCCGCCGCCAGCGCGGGCAGTGAGATGCGCCGGCGTTCGGCGATTTTTTCGCCTTCTCCGACGCCTAATCGCGTCACGCGCAAGCTCGGCGACGGCGGATCGACTTCGCGGATCATCCGCTGAATTTCCGCGTACGCCCCGCGACGCAGCGTCTTGGCATCGATCGGCGGCGCGCCCGCGAGCAGCTCGTATAGCAGCACGCCCAGGCTGTAGATGTCGGCGCGCGTGTCGATGTCCACCGCGCTCATCTCCGCCTGCTCGGGGCTCATGTATTCCGGCGTTCCGATGAGCTGGCCCTGCTCGGTATACAGCGTGTTGTCGGTGAGGCGCGAGCTGATGGCCTTGGCGATGCCGAAGTCGATCACCTTCGAGTGCGCTTTGCCGTCCTTGATGCCGACGAGAATGTTCGACGGCTTCAGATCGCGATGGATGATCCCCTTCTGATGCGCGTGTTGCACCGCGCCGCAGATTTGTTGAAACAACTCGAGGCGTTGCCGAACGGTGAGGCTGTGGCGATCGCAGTAATCGGTGATCGGTTCGCCCGCGACCAATTCCATCACGAAGAACGGCCGGCCGGTGGGTGTGCTGCCGGCGTCGAACACGCGGGCGACGTTGGGATGATCCATCATCGCCAGCGCCTGTCGCTCGGCGGCGAAGCGCTGCACGACTTCCCGCGTGTCCATGCCGAGCTTGATGATCTTCAGCGCGACCACGCGCTTGACCGGCTCGCGCTGCTCGGCCTTGTAGACAATGCCGATCCCGCCTTCACCGACCCGTGCGAGAATTCGATACGGACCGATCGATTCGGGCAACGCCGCGTCATTGCCAGAGGCGTTCCAGCTTTCGGGCGCCAGGCCGAACGGATTAGTCGACGGATCTGCCGGTGTACCATCGGTGCCGC